>JANOOM010000224.1:0-6079 GCA_031421335.1 Armatimonadota bacterium | reverse complement strand
CCCCCCCGAGGGCGGCGGCGGCAAGCAGGAGGAGGCCGAGATTGAGGGTGCGTGTTGGCATGGGGTGAAAACTTTCCGGGATTGATGTACCGAAAAGTGGGGGCGCGTCAAACGTCAGTGGGCCTGATCGGGCGGCAGCAGGATCAGCTCGACGGCGTCGCCGACCCTGATGGTGGCGGGCGCATGGGCGTCCAGCAGGAGGCCGCGCAGCTTGCCGCCGCTGATCGCTTTCATGCGGGTGAGACTCGTCCGCCGTGCCAGCTTGGCGCAGGGGCGGTGGGGGGTCGGGGTGACAAACAGCAGGGCATCGCCGATGCGGAGGGTGTCGCCGGACTGGAAGCGGGCGAGATCAAGCCCACGGATGATGAGGTTGTCGCCGGGGACGGCGTGGGGGATGTCCAGGGCATCCAGCACGTCGGCGCTGACGGCGGAGATCTGGCGTCCGGGGACGCGCCGGCCCTGCCACCACTGCTTGCCGGGGTACTGGCCGCAGACGCCGCTCTCGGGCAGGACTTGGAGGGTGGTCATGGGGACGTGCCGGCCCATCTCGGGCGAGAACGTCAGGGCCTCGATGACCCCGACGGCCTGGTAGCGCAGAGCGGCCAGTCGTTCCGCATAGCGCGCGAGCTGCGCTTCGTCAACGGCGCCGAGAGCGTCTGGAGTGTCTTCGGTCGTTATAATGGGATGCTCCATTTAGATCGGGCTGAATGTCGCGGCCCAGGGCTGGACGCTTTCAGTGCCGGCGGCGTTGCCGTGCTTGAGGGCGGGGTTGCTGTCCTGGGCGTCCGTAGAGCACTCGGCGGTCCCCTTCGTGGGCGAATCGGCGCCGAGGACTAGCCCGGTCGAGACCTGGCTGCCGCGCAGCCACTTGACGTGGCCGTCGCAAAAGAGAAAATTGGAGCCGTCGGCGTGCCGGCCGGTGGGCGCGAGGTAGAACTTGCCCGGCCCCGCCTGGAAGCTCGCCATGCGCGGCCCGGAGACGCCCATGAAGCCAGTGGCGAGCGGCAGGGAACACGCCACGCCGCCAGGGGCCAGCACGATGGCCGTCTCACCGTCAGAAGCGGGCGAGCCGTTCATGCAGGGCGCGACGCCCGCGCCCTGGTCGCCCCACTCGTCCGAACTCGTGAGATCCGCCACGGCCTGCGAGTCCTGGGCGGACGGGTCGAAGGCCGCCGCCGTCACCTCGCACAAAAGGACGGTCTTGGTTGGCGCATTTAAGCGGGAATAAGCGCCCTGGATGCCCAATGGCGCGCTGCCCGACAGGTTGGTGTTGTAGGCGAACGAGATGGGCGAGAGCGTGTACACGCTGCCCCCGAAGGCATTGGAGACCGGGGAAGCGGCATCGTCCGGGCAAGTGAAAGCGCCCACGCTCTTGACGAAGGGATAGACGCGGCCCGCCCATCCGTCCCCCGCTCCCAGGTTGTCCCGACCCGCCGAGGCCCCCATCGGCAGAGCCTCGTCGCTGTCCTGGGTGTACTGGACGAGGGCCAGCCCGAGCTGCTTCATGTTGGACTGGCAGGTCGTCCGGCGCGCGTTCTCACGAACCTTCTGGAAGACGGGGAACAGGATTGCTGCGAGAATGGCGATGATGGCGATGACGACGAGCAGCTCGATCAGCGTAAAGCCGCGCAGGGGGGAAGGCTTGCGGAGATTCGGAGTTGACATGGTTCTCAGACTTTCAGAGAAACGGTCGGCACGGGCGCAGGATGCGCTCGTAAGTCGGGCCGCTTTCATTATATCATAGAAACACGGAGTGCGCCAGCGCCTGGAAGGCGTGACGCACTTTTTTTGTCCGCTCGCGTACCCCGATTGATTTAGGCGCCGAAGGCCGCGCGCCATTGGGCGACTTGCCACAGGTGGTAAGTGTCGTGCAAGGGGATGAGCAGCGCCTGCGCCTCGACCGTCAGGACGCCGATTTCGGGGCGGTCCGCTGCGCGCGCCAGTCCGTCTGGGCGTAGCCATGGTCTATGGCCCACTGCCCCGCGTCGTAGCCGGGCCGCATCGGATTGTCCTCGGAGCGCATCCGCGTCAGGCGCTGCTGGAAGACCAGCTCCCAGTCGGCCAGGTGCGCCATGGCTTCGCGTATGGTGAAGCGGTCGGGGTCGGGCCGGAGGTCCGCCTCCGACTCGGTCAGGCCGTGCAGCAGAGTGTCGAAGAGCGCCGGACCTGCTTCCAGGGCGCTGAATAGGTAGTTCCGGGCGTAAGGGCGTTCCGTCAGCGCGGTCCGGCCTCCTGAGAACCAGTTGAGAACTAGTGCGGCTTCTTTTCCGGCACGTTCTCCGATGAGTGACCCGGATTGACCTTGGCGGCGGGGTCCGTATAGGGCTTGGCATGGTTGACCGCGATGGCCGCCTCGCCGAAGCCGGTGGAAATCAGCTTCAGCTTGCCGTCATAGGTGACGATGTCTCCCGCGCCGTAGACGCCCGGGATGTTGGTTTCCATGCGCGTGTTGACATGGACGGAGTTGCCGACGATGTCGAACCCCCACTGCTTGATCGGGCCTAAGTTGGTCAGGAAGCCCAGCGAAAACAGTATCTCGTCGCACTCATAGTAGAACTCTTCCTTGGTGCGGTTGTCGAAGATAGTGACGCCCTCGACGTGCTCCTCGCCATGGACCTGCTTGACCTCGTGGAAGGTTTTGAATTCGATGGGCAGGGCCATGACCTTCTGGACCGTGTCCTCGTGGGCCTTGTACTTGTCCGAGCGGTGGATCTGCATGATGCTCTGAGCCGAGTCATACAGGTTCAGAGTCCAGTCGAAAGCGCTGTCACCGCCGCCGACGACCAGCAGGCGCTTCCCGGCAAAGATGCTCTTGTCGGTGACGAAGTAGTGCAGGCCGCGCCCTTCCAGCTCGTCCAGGCCCGCCTGCGCGATCTTGCGCGGCATGAACGCGCCGACGCCCGCCGCGATGATGACGGACTTGGCGTAGTGAGTGTGGCCTTTCTCGGTGCCCATCGTGACCAGGCCGTCTTCAGAGGTCAGGGTTGAGACTTTCTCGTCCAGGGCCAAAGTCGGCTCATACTGCATCATCTGCTCAGTCAGGTTGTCCACCAGGTCCTGCGCGTAGACCTTGGCGTACCCGGCCACGTCGAAGATGTACTTCTCGGGGTACAAGGCCGAAAGCTGCCCACCGAGCTGCGGCAGGCTATCAATGACTTTTGTCTTCATGCCGCGCAGGCCCGCGTAGTAAGCGGCGTACTGCCCGACCGGCCCGCCGCCGATAATTGCCACGTCAAAAATCTCGCTCTCGTCCACTTGATTCACGTCCACGCCCCGCTTCTAAATCTGTTCATTTGGAGTCAATAATTGTCGCCATTCGAATAACTAGTATGGGCGGAAAAGGGTTCCGCTGTCAAGCTGATTGTCGGTGAGACGGCGCAGATGCGGTGACAAGTAAGCTATAATGGTGATAACGTGATGTTATGTGAGGGCAGCCCCGAATGTCAAAAGCCGCGCCTCCAGATTCGCACACTTCGCCCTGTTGATATGCCGCCGAGCAGGGTGATCTGCCGGCCGCTTTCTACTTAGACGAAGATGACGAAGACACGGCGGTCGAAGAAGCACTGGGCCAAATTGCCAGGAGGCAGGGCCGCCCTTTGTCTGAGTATGCCGAAGAGTTCAACGCGCGCTTCGCGGCCCGTTCCGGGTCTGCATGCTCCCAAAGAAGGAACACCGATGCCTAACACCTGCCTTCAAGCCGCCTCCCTGGGCGTCATCGCCGGGATGCGGAGCATGGCGGCGCCCGCCCTGGTGAGCGATTACCTGGCGCGCAGCCAATCGCCCTCGCAGGGGCGGTCGCCGCTGCGATGGCTGGGGACGACGAGGGCGGCGACCATTACGAAGCTCCTGGCAGCCGGGGAGATCGTCGGCGACAAGCTGCCGATGGCACCTTCGCGGGTAGCCCCCGCGCCGCTGGTCGCGCGGATGGTATCCGGCGGGCTGTGCGGGGCGGCCCTGTGCCTGCACGACGGCAAGCGCGGCGACGTGGGCGCGGCCCTCGGCGTAGCCGGCGCCCTCGCGGGCGCTTTCGGGTTCTACCATCTGCGGCGGATGTTGGGGCAGAAACTGCCCGTCCCGGACCCTGTGCTGGGCGCGGCGGAAGATATGCTGGCCTTCGGGGGCGGATGGGCAGTCTTGCGTGAGGGGTAGTTGAGATGACCGGATAGTGGGGCGGATGCCTGGCTTCACGCACTGGCGGCCTGAAGCCATGAGTTTATGGGGGATGGGCTATCGCGGAGTGCCGTTTGAGAACGGCATCACTTTCCAGTGGATCGGCAATGACAACGATTACGACGCGCTCAAGCCGACACGCCTGGACAGCATGGGGCGTAAGGTGAAGGACTAAACGCAGTTCTCACCAGTTAATTGACTATCTCCCCCTTTTCCGGGTACACTAAATCGGCAATTTTTGTGTTTTTGCGTTGTTTAGTGTGGAGAAAGTTGGGAATTTGACGACCAAAGTGGGTCTGGTGCAGCTCGGCTGCGCGAAAAACCAGGTGGACGGCGAAGAGATGCTGGGGGCGCTGGCCGGGATAGACGGCCGGACGGTACAGTTCGTGGCGGACAAGAACGACGCGGACGTGCTGATCGTCAACACCTGCGGGTTCATCGGGCCGGCGAAGGAAGAAAGCATCGCGGCCATCCTGGACGCCGTGAAGCGCAAGGGGCGCGGGCAGGTGTCTAAGGTGATTGTCACCGGCTGCCTCGCCCAGCGCTACGGGGCGGACCTGGCCCGCGAGATCCCGGAAGTGGACGCGTTCCTCGGGATCGAGAGTGCGCCCTCCATCGGCAGCGCCGTGTTCGGGGCGCGGCCCCGCCAGATCAATCTGGTGGAGCAGGTCGCGGACAAGTATCCCCTCATCCCTCAGGCCCGTCTGCGCGCGACGGCAACGCCGTGGACGGCCTACCTCAAGATCTCTGAAGGCTGCGACCACACCTGCACGTTCTGTGCTATCCCTGGGATTCGTGGAAAGCACCGGTCCAAGCCAATCGAACGTCTGGTGCAGGAGGCGCGGCAGCTCGCGGCGTCGGGCGCGTTGGAGCTTAATCTGGTCGCGCAGGACACCACCGCTTACGGGATGGACCTGTACGGGCGGCTGGCCCTACCTGAGCTGCTGCGCGCGCTGGCGGAAGTCGAGGGCATTCGGTGGCTGCGCCTGCTCTACTGCTACCCAACGATGGTGCGTCAGCCCCTCATTGATGCCCTGGGTGAACTAGCGCAAGTGATCCCCTACATTGACATGCCCTTGCAGCACGGCGACGACGTCATGCTGAAGGCGATGAAGCGCGGCGGGTCGGTCGAACAGTACAAGCGGTTGTTCGGGAAGATGCGCGACGCCCTGCCCGACCTCGCCCTGCGGACGACGTTCCTGGTCGGCTTCCCTGGCGAGACGGACGCGCAGTTCGAGAACCTGCTGGGCTTTGTTCAGGAAATGCGTTTCGACCGGGTGGGCGTCTTCACCTATTCCGCCGAAGAAGACACGCCCGCATTTGACCTGCCCGGCGCGATCCCCACCAAGGTGATGCGCGCCCGGCGCGACGCCCTGATGGCCGCGCAGCAGCCCCTCAGCCTGGCGAGTAACCAGAAGTGGCTGGGGCGGACCCTGGACGTGCTGGTCGAGTCGCGGCGCGGCGCGGACGCGGTCGGACGATCTTTCCGGGACGCCCCCGAGATTGACGGCGCGGTGGTGGTGCGCGGCTGTGACGCCACGCCCGGAACCCTCGTAGCCGCCCGTATCGTAGAGGCCGCGCACTACGACCTGACTGCCGCCCCCGCCTAGCCAGCAAAGCTTTTCACTCATTTTCGTATCCACAAGGAGACCGCATGGCGACCACCCGAACCGACAAGAAACCCACCGCCAAGAAGACCGCCCCCGGCCCAGACCCGACTCAGGCGCTCGCCCAGGAGACTCTTTCGACCCTGCTGCACCGCGCTCTGGTGCGCCTGGGCGAGCCGGCCCGCGTCGGCGAAGTCGCCCGCGAGGTCGGCGACGACGTCGTGACGCCGGGCCTAGCCCGGCAGCGCATGGCTGCCGAACCCCGGCGCTTCGTCGCCGTGGACCGGCGCTGGGACATCACG
>JANOOM010000223.1:0-2654 GCA_031421335.1 Armatimonadota bacterium | reverse complement strand
CGAGATCGAGGCCATCATCATCTGCGCCGAAACGAACCTCCATGAACAGATCGTGCTGCCGGCGGCGGCGGCCGGCAAGCACTTGTTCGTCGAGAAGCCGCTGGGCTTCGGCTCCGAGGACGCCTACCGCATGGCGGACGCGGTCGAGAAGGGGGGCGTCCTGTACCAGACCGGCTACTTCCAACGTGGGGACCCCAAGAACATCTTTATGAAGCAGCAGATCGCCGCCGGTGCCTTCGGCAAGATCACGCGCGTGCGCGGGTCCAACTGCCACAGCGGGGCGCTGGGGCATTGGTTCGACACGGAATGGCGCTGGATGACGGATGTCAAGGTCGCGGGCGTGGGCGCCTTCGGCGACCTGGGGACGCACTCGCTGGACATCCTGCTGTGGCTGCTTGGGGATGTGACGGTGGTGACGGCGCAGCTCGACGCCGGCACGAACGCTTATAACGGCTGCGACGAGACAGGTGAGGGGATGATGCGGTTCGCCAGCGGTACCATCGGCACACTGGCTGCCGCCTGGGACGACGTGGCGAACCCGGTCAGCCTGCTGGTAAGCGGCACGGAAGGCCACGCGGCGGTGCTGAACGGGCAGCTCTACTTCCAAAGCAAGCACATCGAGGGCGCGGACGGCAAACAGCCATGGTCGGATCTGCCGCCTTCGGTTCCGTCGGGGTTCGAGTCGTTCCTGAATGCACTGGCGGGCCAAAAGGACGCGGCCCTGGTGGGGGTCCGCGAGGCGGCCTACCGGAGCGCGGTGATGGAAGCGATGTACGAGGGGGCGAAGCAGAGGACGTGGGTGACGCCCAAAGCGCGGTGACGCCCAAGGGGAACCGGCCTTGAAAGGCCGGTTCCGAGGCCACAGGCCGCCCCGTAGGAAGACAAAGCTCATGTTCCTTTGGCTCGCCGACTTCATAGTCGTCACACACGGGGTGCTCGTAGCCGCAGTGACATTGGGCGCGGTCGCCGCGATGGCAGGCCGGCTGCGGCGCCATCCGCGCTGGGAGCGCGCTTATTACGCGCTCCTGGTCGGCGTGATCGTCGCCAACGTCGTCTGGGGTGAATGCCCGCTGACGCGCTGGGAGCAGGATTTACGGAACTTGAACGCGCCCGGCTCGGCGTATCGTAACTCGTTCACCGGGCACTATTTGTGGGTGCTGCCACACTCGGTCCTGACATGGCTCGTCCCGGCCCTGATGGGCGGGGCTTTCCTCGCCGTCCCGCTGTGGCGCTGGGCCGACCGGAGCCGTGGCCTGACAGGCAGACTGGGGACACTTCGATGAGATACTTCACGCTTCCGGGCATCGAGCGCCCGCTGTCGGTCCTCTGCCTTGGCGCGGCGAACTATGGGTCCGCCTACTCGCGCGAGCAGTCTTTCGCCCTACTGGACGCCTTCGCGGAAGCGGGCGGCGACTTCCTGGACACGGCGCACGTCTACGCCGACTGGCTGCCCGATGGGCATGGGGCGAGCGAAAGGACCATAGGCGAGTGGCTGCGGGCGCGCGGCGTCCGCGATGGGTTTGTGGTGGCGACGAAGGGCGGACACCCTCGCTTGGAAACAATGGAACGGTCACGCCTGCGCCCGGAGGACCTAGAACGGGATTTGACGGAGAGCCTGGAAAGGCTTGGGACCGATCGAGTAGAACTCTACTGGCTGCACCGGGACGATCCCGCCGTGCCTGTCGGCGAGATACTGGAGGTGCTGAATAGGCACATAAGTGCGGGGCAGATTGGCGCGATAGGCGCTTCCAATTGGCGGCCCGCGCGCCTGCACACGGCATCAAAGTACGCGGAAGCGCATGGGCTGGCCGGCTTTGTCGCCAGCCAGATCGGCTGGAGTCTCGCCGTCCCGAACGCGACGCAGGGGCAGTGGTATGAGGCGCTGCACATGGACGCCGAGGGGCTGGAATACTTGGACGCGGCGGGCCTGAAGGTGATCCCCTTCGCGCCGCAGGCGGGCGGCTTCTTCGCACACCCGTCCGGCCCCACCGATCCGAAGTATGCGCTGTATCACAATGCGGCGAGCACCGGCAGGTGGGAGCGTGTTCGGCAGACCGCCGAAAGGCGCGGAGCCTCAGCCAACGCTATCGCGCTGGCATACGTCCTGAGGCACCCTTGCGGCGGCGCGGCGGTAATCGGTCCGCGCACCGTGGAGCAGTTACGGGACAGCATGGAAGCGGTCGGGACAGAGGTCAGCGAAGGCGAGCGGCGGTTCCTGGAAGAGGGGGTTTAAGAGGGCGGGGGAAACCCGCCCTCTTTTTCGCGGGCTATTTCCCCGTGCGGAACGGTGAGGCGGGCAGACCCGCCTTGTTGTAGAGGCTGCAGACCGGACTGTCTGCCCAGCCGTAGCGGACATCGGTCGGCGACGGCACAGTGGGCGAGGAGACGACGACGGTGTCGCCGTCCACGCGTGCGTCCGCCCAGACGAAGGCCCCGTCCACGCCGGCAATGGCGAAGACATCTCTGCTCGGCTCTTCTGCCCGCGCCTCCTAGTCGCTGCGCTCTGTAGCGGAGTAAAAGGCGGGGAGTTGCTTTCCCGAAGCACGGGGGTTACCCCACTAAAGCCTTACCCCACTAAAGCCTTACCCCACTCAAACCTTATCCCACTCAAACCTTGTCCCACTTAAACCCTCAGCCCCGTGAGATTAGCCCTG
>JANOOM010000222.1:0-8945 GCA_031421335.1 Armatimonadota bacterium | reverse complement strand
CGGGTGTTTGGACGGGTGTTTGGACGGGTGTTTGGACGGGTGTTTGGACGAGTGAATGAATTCACTCGCTCCGCGTCAGACCTGTCCAGGGGACAGAAGACAAACACCGACGGCCAGAATCGCACGGCGCGTCTCTTACCGATCTGCTCCCAAAACCTACTCCCTTGTCCCTTGGACAACTCCGAACGGAGCGAGTGAATTCATTCACTCGTCCAAACACCCGTCCAAACACCCGTCCAAACACTCGCCCAACTGCCACAGTCACTGCGTAACATCAATTACTCAATATCGCATTAGGCTTGTGTCTTGCCAGCAGTTCTTTGGCCTTCCGTCCACGATTGCTCACTTACGCTCGTCGCCCGGTAGGTGCAGGAACTCTTCTTCCGTCATCTTCCTGCGGATTGCAGGGGTTGCTTGCGCGACAGCGATGAGCGTTCTCCTGCTATTGGCCTTGACGTTGGTTTAATTTGCAAGTATCATAGCATTAGGGCGATGCTACATTTCCTTTCTACAGCCACTTATCTAGAAAGAAATCGAGATGATTGACTTTGAGCGGACGTATCGCCACAGGCGAGCTATTTATCTGGCCTTGCAGCAGAGCCAGAAGTCGGAAAGCTTGGCAGCGCAACAGAGCGCGAAGATCGCCGTTAATTGCAAGCGAGAACTGCTGATTTATTTGTCGGCATGGCTTCTGGAATTGAGTTCTGTGAACGCTCTTACCGCAGCAGAGCGCACAGAAATTCAAAGCCTCACTCAGATGCCACTGGAAAAATGGGTTCCACTTCAACTCGAAGCAATTCAATTTGAGAAGGACTTGAAAGGGGCTGTGGGCAGGGAAAAAGAAGCAATATCTTTGCTTGATAAAGCGGCACCTTACCGTGCAGCTACTAAAATGTTCGCAGGTGCAGAGTCAAAGTCCCAGATAAAATCTCTGCAAAATGACGTAGCGGCTGCCCAAAAGCGCCGAGAGAACCACTCCAAGGCGGTCGATGAGAATGTGAAGAAAAGACAAGAATTTGGTGAGGCATTCTTCCGCGACTGCCTCAGACAGTGGGACAAACTTGCATCAACGCAAGCATTAGGAAAAGAGGCTGGGGCGATCCTCAACCGCATGACTCAAGGAACCAACGCGATTTGGGCCGGACACCTGAAACAGCAAGCGGAGTGTAATGACCTGATTGGCAAAGTTTTTCAGAATCTAGACGAGAGCTATAAGCAAACCCCGACAACCCTACTCCCGCAATATGTAGCGCCTGCTCCGCAGGAACAAAGCGATGCGGACATACCACAGGGCAATTTATATGACCTCAAAGAAAAATGACATTTTTGTGTCTGTGCGTCAGAAATTGCTTGATGAAGGACAAAGTCAGCTGCCTAAAGTTCCACAGGATTTGAAGTCCGACTTCGAGAAGCAAGGAGGCTGGGCAGGTGCAATGAGTGGTGCAACTGCGGGAGCAGCATTGGGCGCGCTTGCTGGCCTGAGCATGCCGGAACTGGGGCTTGTCGCGGCTGTCCCAGTAGCCATAGTTCTTGGAATAATAGGATACTTTGGTGGCGCAAAAGCCGGCTCAAAAGTCAAGAAAGATTGATACGAATTAGGAGAGAACACGAATGAAAATCCACGAATATCAGGCGAAGCAATTGTTGAAGCAGTACGGCGTTCCCGTCCCCCAGGGGCAGGTGGCCTCCAATCCCGATGAGGTGCGCGAAGTCGCAAAGACGCTGGGCAAGAAGGTCGTCATCAAGGGGCAGGTGCATTCGGGCGGGCGCGGCAAGGCCGGCGCGGTGAAGATCGCAAACGACGCCAATGAGGCCGAGGCCATCGGGAAGGACCTCCTCGGCAAGACCTTGTTCTTCGCGCAGGCCAACTCCGACCTCAAAATCAATCGTCTGCTGGTCGAAGAAGCGGTGGACATTGACAAGGAGATCTATGTCGCCGTCACCCAAGACCGGGTGCGGCAGCGGGACGTGCTGATTGTGTCCACGCAGGGTGGCATGGACATTGAGGAGGTCGCGCACAACAACCCCGCCGACATCGCGCGGCTCTACATTGACCCGCTGCTCGGCCTGCCCGATTATGCCTGCCGGCAGGTACTCTTTGATGCCAAATTCGACAAGGCGCTCATCGGCAAGACCATTCCCGTCTTGAAGGCGCTCTACGCCGCGTATATCGGCACGGACGCGACATTGGCGGAGATCAACCCGCTGGTCATCACCAAGGACGGGTCGGTCGTCGCGGGCGACGCCAAGTGGGATATTGACGAGAACGCGCTGTTCCGGCACCCCGAGTTCACGGCCTTCAAGGACGAGTCGGAGACGGACCCCATCGAGAAGGAAGCGCACCGACGCGGCATCCAGTACGTCCGGCTGGAAGGCGGTGACATCGGCATCATCGGCAACGGGGCTGGCCTGGTGATGACGACGATGGACGAGGTCAAGCGCGCGGGCGGCTTGCCCGCCGACTTCCTGGACATCGGCGGCGGCGCGAAGGCGGAGGCGGTGGCGAGCAGCCTGGAGATCGTGCTGTCGGACCCCAACGTCAAGGGCGTGCTGTTCAATATTTTCGGCGGCATCACGCGCGGCGACGAGGTAGCGAAGGGGATCATCGAGGGCACGAAGAACCTGGACATCAAGGTCCCCATCGTCATCCGTCTGGCTGGGACGCGGGCGGCCGAGGGGGCGGAGCTGCTGAAGACGACGAACCTGATCCCGGCCGACACGATGCAGGCCGCCGCCGAGAAGATCGTGGAACTGGCCTACGCCAAGTGAGGTGACCGGATGGTGCGGAACGACTCCGGGCACTGGCGCGGAGACTACTTCGAGCTGAACGCGCCCGAAAGTCTGTTGACGGACAACGCGCTGCTGATGCACTGTGCCATGAACATGGGCGTTCGCTTGGAGCGGACGCCCGACGGCCGCCTCGTATGCATGCCGCCGGTCAGCCCGCTCCTCAGCAACTTGAACGCCAAGCTCTCGGCCCGGCTGAGTCAATGGGACGAGGCAGCCGGGCTTGGCCTGGCCTTCGCGTCCTGCGTCGGCTTCCACCTCCCCAACGGGGCAGTCAGGTCGCCGGACCTCTCCTGGCTCCGGCAGGACCGGTGGGACGCGCTGACGAAGAAGGAGCGGGAGCGTTACGCGCCGCTCTGCCCGGACTTCGTCGGCGAGATCGCCGGGCCGCCGCTGAGTTTGACGGAGCTTCAAGAAAAGATGTGCGAGTACAGGGACAACGGCGCGCAGCTCGGCTGGCTGATTGACCCGAAGAGCCGCCGCATCGAAATCTACCGGACTGGGCAGGACGTGGAGGTCTTGGATAGTCCGGCCTCTGTCTCCGGCGAGGATGTACTGCCGGGCTTCACGCTGGACCTGAAAGGCATCTTATGAATACGCTGTCCCAGCCCCGTCAGGAGTGGCTGATGGAAACACTCGCCCGGCTGCCGGAACAGGGCAAAGCCGAGATACTAAATGGAGTGATCATTCTCATGCCGCCCACCGGATTTCTCCCCGGCCGCGCTTCTTCCCAGATCTTCCGCCGCCTCCGAAGCTATGAAGAGACCGTCGGCGGGGGGTACGCCATCCCCGATAACGTCGGGATGCTGGTGGACCTGCCGAACCGCCACTCTTTCAGCCCCGGCGCTTCCTGGCACCTCGGGCCGGCGACGGGGGCCAAGTTCCTTTCCGGCGCACCGGCCTTCGCCGCCGAGGTCCGCAGCGAAGAAGATTACGGGATGCGCGCCGAGCAGAACATGGCCGAGAAGCGCGCGGACTACTTCGCCGCCGGCACGCAAGTCGTCTGGGACGTGGACGTACTGCGGAACCAAACGGTCGCCGTCTACCGCGCCGGGACGCCCGAAGCTCCGGCAGTGTTCGGCCTGGGTGCTGTCGTAGACGCGGAACCGGCCGTGCCGGGCTGGACGTTTGCCGTGGAGGACCTGTTCAACTGATGATGCCGTCACTCAAATCGGAGCGCTCGGAAACGCCGGACGCCATCGCGCCGGACGGGGCCGAAATGCGCGTCCTGCTGGACCGCCCGCAGGGGGCGACGCGGCTGAGTCTCGCCGAGGCGTTGGTCAAGCCGGGCGAGCGGACGGCCTGCGTCTCGCACAAGACCATCGAAGAGGTCTGGTACATTTTGCGCGGCGCGGGCCGCTTCCACCGCCTGACGCCGAACGGCAGCGAGGAGCAGGCCGCCGATGTCGCGCCGGGCGACGCCCTGCTCATCCCGACCGGCTACCGCTTCTGGGTGGAGAACACGGGGCCAGACGACCTCGTTTTCCTCTGCTGCGGCACCCCGCCGTGGCCGGGGCATGACGAGGCGATTATTTGGGAGGAAGGCCCGCCAACAACTCATGCCTAGAGGTCTTTACATCGACAAGCCGCAAAGCGTTGCCCTACGGGAGTATGAAGACGCGCCGCTCCTCGGCGATCAAGTGCGGATCAGGACGGAGTTCGCCTCGATCAAGCACGGGACCGAGTTCCACCTGTTCAGCGGCCAGTCCCCGTTCGGGGGCCGGTACTTCGACCCCGCCCTGCGACTGTTCGTGGGGGACGGCGGGGCGAAGAGTCAGGACCGGGCCGTCGGCCAGTTCGTCGGCAACATGGCCGTCGGCGTCGTCACCGAAATCGGCGCGGCAGTGACACGGTTCTGCATGGGCGACCGGGGTCACTCCGGTCAAGGGTTTAAAGTCCGTTGGCTTCAGGTGCTGCGCATCGGCGTAAAGTATGACACAAGTATACGCTACTTGTAAAAGAGGTCTGTTCTATGATTCAAATCCGTGACGGCATCAGGATCGCTTCCGTTGTAGGTTTGCTGATCATTACTGTCGGATTCTACCAAGTCGCCAATCGCCAATCCCTGCTTCCCAAGGCTTCCCAAGCTATTCTCGACATGAAACCGGGAACCGAGAGTCGCCTACTTCCAACTTCCGATCAAGTCAAGGTCGTCCACAGTTTACGTCTGGAGGCACCTGGCATGGTAGTCACCTGTCAGCCTGGTAAAGACGCTTACCCCGGCGTCAATGTCAAGCCCATAGGAGCATCCTGGGATCTTTCAGCCTTTGGACATGTCGAGGCGCGCTTGGTAAATATCGGTACCAAACCTCTCTCAGTCAGCCTGCGGGTGGATAATGCTGGTGGCTGGACGGATAACCCGTGGAACACCGAGACGGTCACTCTAAAGCCGGGGGAATCCGGCACGGTCAAAACGGTCTTCGGGTATTCCTACGGGGAGAAGCCAGGCTATGCTCTGATGCCGGGTGCGGTTGTCAACGCCCTGCTGTTTATAGATAAGTCTGATGAAGTGCAGTCATTCCGCCTCGAATCGTTGGTGGCTGGCGGATCAGCCGGGGAGACGCCTCCGGTTGCCCCAGAAGATGTTCGTGTCCGGCCGAAGGGTGGTGTCCTACTCGGCGCAGTCCGCCCGGCTGATCTGACGGTGCAGATCACTTCCCAGAACGCGAAAGCCGAGATGGTGGGCGCGGGCCTTCAGCAGACTATGCGGGCCGTGTTTCCGGGTGGTCAGGGAGAGCAGTCAGTGTCGGTACGGCCTGCAACGGGCCGGTGGGATCTGCGCGATTATCTCGAAGTTCATGTCCAAGTTCACAACGAGGGACAGACGCCGGTGACACCTCGTGTCCGACTGGACAGCAATGGCGGCGTCTCCGATTGGAAGATCGGCGCTGTTCTGGCTTCGGGAAAGACTGAAGAGATCGTTATTCCTTTTGCCGGAGCCACTCCTGCCGATTTCTCCCAAAAGGCCACAGGGAGTCACATCACCAGCGATGCAGTCTCTGCCGTTATTCTTTCCTGCGAAAATGCGCCCAGTCAGCAGGTCCTCCAAGTTGAGGCAATCAAGGCCGTTCTGCCGGCGACCCCCCAGGCCCCGGCCTGGCTCGGGCAGCATCCGCCGGTGGCGGGTGATTGGGTCAAGACGCTGGACGACGAGTTCGATGGCACTACTTTGAACCAATCCATTTGGAGCATCTATGGGGACAACTATTGGGACAAGCGGACGCATTGGAGCAAGGATGATGTCCTGGTCGGGGGCGGCGTGGTCAAGCTGCGATACGAGAAGAAGACCGGCTTTAACAACGACGACCCGACACAAAAGCAGACCGATTATACCGCCGGCTACCTCCACACCTACGACAAGTGGACCCAGCGTTACGGCTACTTCGAGGCGCGGATGAAGCTGCCGACGGCTCCCGGTCTATGGCCGGCCTTCTGGATGATGCCCGACCGAGGGCGTGCCGCCGGGCCGGAGAAGTGGAAGCGTCAGGACACAGCAAACGGCGGCATGGAATTCGACATCATGGAGCACCTGACCCACTGGGGGCCGACCCGCTACAATATCGCCATGCACTATGACGGCTATGGCAAAGATCACAAGACGTTAGGGTTAGACAAGATCTATGTCCAGCCTGACAAAGAAGGTTTTATCACCTGCGGCCTGCTGTGGACGCCGGGTTCCGTGGTTTACTACTGCAATGGCCACGAGGTTTTGCGTTGGAAAGACCCGCGCGTCTCGAACGTGCCTTCCATCTTAATGTTCACCCTGCCGACGGGTGGATGGGACAATACCCCCCTCGTAGATTCCCGCCTTCCTGCGGAGTTCGCGATTGATTATGTGCGCGTTTGGCAGCGGAAAGATTTAGCTTCGGCCCCGGATAGTGTGAAGAAAAAGTAGTTGAAAGCATCGAAAGCCGATTTTGTGGAAGACGCCATGACCATTGACACCGACTATCTGAACGAGTTTCTTATCGGCCTCCTCAACACGCCCAGCCCCACCGGGGACGCCGAGCGTGGCATCGCCTACACGGAGGCCGCCCTGCGCGCGCTGGGCCTGGAAACGCGGCGGACGGTGAAGGGCGCCCTGATTGCCACGCTCGAAGGCCGGTCGGACAGCGAGCCGCGTGCCGTCACGGCGCATGTGGACACTTTGGGCGCGATGGTCAAGGAGATCAAGCCAAACGGGCGGCTGGCCCTGACGCAGATCGGCGGCTACCCCTGGAACGCCATTGAGGGTGAGGGTGTTTCGGTCGCCACGGAGGGGCAGGGGGCCTACCGGGGGAGCGTCCAACTCAACAAGGCGTCTTCGCATGTGCATGGGGCAGCCGTGGGGGAGACTAAGCGCGAGGCGGCGACCCTGGAAGTGCGGATTGACGCGCGGACAAGCAGCGCGGCGGAAACGAAGGCGCTGGGGATCGCGGTCGGTGACTTCGTGTATCTGGACCCGCGCGTCGAGAGCGTGAACGGGTTTATCCGCAGCCGGCACCTGGACGACAAGGCGTGCGTAGCGTGCGTTCTGGCCGCCGTCAAGGCGCTCCGGGACGCGGGCGAAGTCCTGGCCCAGCGGACGACGATCCATATCAGCAATTATGAGGAGGTCGGCCATGGCGCGGCGGGCGGCTTCCCCCCGGACATCGTCGAGCTGTTGACGGTGGACATGGCAGCTATCGGAGACGGGCAGACATCGGACGAATACCACTGCACGCTCTGCGTCAAGGACAGCGGCGGGCCGTATCATATTGATTTCAATCGCAAGCTAAGGCGGCTGGCGGCCGACAAGGGCATCACGCTGAGGACTGACATTTACCCCTATTACGGCTCCGACGGCGAGGCGCTGTGGCGGGCCGGTGCGGATGTCCGCGTGGCCCTGATCGGGCCGGGGGTGGACGCTTCGCACTCGTATGAGCGCACGCATCAGGACGCTCTGGGTGATACGGCCCGGCTTATCGGGTACTATCTACTGGCTGAGTAAGAACACAGATACGCAGAGGAGAACAGCATGGCAGACGCATTTGAGTACAAGATCATCGTGAGTGACTCGGACGACGAGACCGACGAGGAGACCCTAAACCAGCACGGTGGGCAGGGCTGGGAACTGGTCAACGCCGTCGCGGACGTCCGCGCCAACGACGAAGCCGATGAGGGCGAGGAGGACGAGAACGTCCCCGTCACCGTCTTCTACTTCAAGCGGCGCAAAGGCTAAACGATGAGCATCCTAGTCGACAAGAACACCACGGTCATCGTCCAGGGCATCACGGGCCGCGAGGGCGAGTTCCACACCGCCCAGATGATCGAGTATGGGACGAAGGTCGTGGGCGGTGTCACGCCCGGCAAAGGCGGCATGACGGTCCAGGGCGTGCCCGTCTTCGACACCGTCCGCCAGGCGAAGGACGCGACTGGGGCAGATGCGACCTGTATCTTCGTCCCGGCGCGTGGGGCTGCCGACAGCATCCTGGAGGCGGTGGACGCGGGCATTGACTTCATCGTCTGCATCACCGAGGGCATCCCCATCGAGGATGAGATCCGGGCCGTCAATGTCGTAAAGTATTCCAATTCCCGCCTGCTCGGCCCGAACTGCCCCGGCATCCTGACCGTGGGCGGGGCGAAGATCGGTATCATCCCGGCCTCCATGTTCATCCCCGGCCCGGTCGGCATCGTCTCGCGCTCCGGGACATTGACCTACGAGTCGGTGGACGCTCTGACGCGGGCGGGCCTGGGCCAGACGACCTGCGTGGGCGTCGGGGGCGACCCCATGCCGGGAACGCGCTTCATTGACGTCCTGCCGCTCTTCGAGGCCGACCCCGAGACGAAGGTCGTTGTCATGTGCGGCGAGGTGGGCGGGTCCGACGAGGAGATCGCGGCCGAGTACATCAAGACCATGACCAAGCCCGTCATCGGCTTCATCGCCGGCCTGACCGCCCCCCCCGGCAAGCGGATGGGCCATGCCGGCGCGATCATCTCCGGCACGTCCGGTGGCCCGCAGGCGAAGGTGGACGCGCTCCGTGCGGCCGGGGTCCGCGTCGCCGAAACGACCGCGGACATTCCCGGTCTGGTCCGGCAGGCGCTGGGCGGCTAATCAGACCGAAGTAAGCGAGGCAGGAAGCCATGTCGCTCTCCGATATCATTCGGGACAAGGAGAAGGAACTCCGTCAGGTAGTGGC
>JANOOM010000221.1:0-2219 GCA_031421335.1 Armatimonadota bacterium | reverse complement strand
GATCTATTTGGCGGGCCTGCAAGGCATCCCGCAGTCCTACTATGAGGCCGCCTCGCTCGACGGGGCTTCGGTCTGGCAGCGGTTCCGCCATGTGACCCTGCCGCTGCTGACGCCGACGATCTTCTTCACGCTCATTATCGGCGTCATCGGTTCGTTCCAGGTCTTCACGCAGGGGTTCGTCATGACGCAGGGCGGGCCGAACAACGCCACCCTGTTTTACGTCTTGTATCTCTACGAGAACGCCTTCCAATTCCTCAAGATGGGCTACGCCAGCGCCCTGGCCTGGGTGCTGTTCCTGATCATCCTGGGCTTCACGGCTTTGCAGATGCGCGCCTCGCGCTGGGTGCATTATGAGGGCGCGGAGGAGAAGTAAGATGCGAACATCGCGTCGGTGATTGGGATCAGAATAACATCTGTTGGAGTTGTTGAAGCAAAGCTTTGCATGGCAATACAAGCGATCAAGAAGCGGCATCTGGGGGTGCGTGATGAGCGAAGGTGAACCAGATCGTGGAAAAGAAGCGATGCGCTTCTGTGGCTCCTGCGGGCGTCCTGAGACGATCGCATCTGCCCCCCAATGGATAGCGCCTTCGTCTGGGGCGGGGCCTCTCCTCTGCGGTGAATGCATGGAAAGGCGGCTCCATGCCAGCTACATCCGGCACATTGAGCAAGGGCGAAAAGTTGATCAAGAGCGTGCGCGTCACCGTCAGAGCATCTTGCGTCATCTGCGGCAAGGGTCTTCTACATAAGGTTCCGTGAAATAAGGTAACATCCAGGAGCGACACGATCTCTCCTGTTTCGCGGGCCAACCTCGCGCGGGCAGGGAGCTCCCGTTTCTAGCTCACTTCCCACGCTGCCCTGGCCCTGTCCGCCATGTGAAAGGGATAACACATCTCGCG
The DNA here is from genome assembly GCA_031421335.1 of Armatimonadota bacterium. GTDB lineage: Bacteria > Armatimonadota > Armatimonadia > Armatimonadales > Capsulimonadaceae > JANXMY01. The sequence goes on along the minus strand of JANOOM010000221.1, from coordinate 1,323 downwards.
GCGGGTCCCATGACCAGACGAGTGGTTTTCAACCACTTGGCGGAGGCTGTTTCGGGTGCGGGCGGTTGAAACCGAGCCAACAAGTTCACAAAGTCCGCCTGCGCGGACTCAGACTCTGATCTCAAGTCTGAACCTGCGGAGGCAGGTTTTGTGCTTTTGTTGGCGCGGTTTCAACCGCCCGCCTCCTTTACAGTCTCTCAACACAGGCAAAACATATGAGCAATACTCTTACACCCAATACCGTCACCCCGTCGTCGCCGCCGGAACCCGTCCTGCAAGGGGCGAACGCGCCCAAACGCGCGCCCGTCAGGACCGGGGCGCGCGCTTCCGCCGCCGACAAGCGGGCGGCGTGGTCGCTGTTCGGGCTGGCCGTCGTGGGGGCGGCTCTGACCCTGATTCCCTTCTATCTGATGCTGGCCCTGTCGCTGAAGACGGACGCCGAAGTCGCGCAAAGCCCCTGGGCGCTGCCGCACGTCCCGCAGTGGGTCAACTACGTCCGGGCGTGGACCATCGAGGGCACGGACGTGACGTTCGCCGCCTTCTTCCGCAATACCCTGGTCATCGCCGTGCTGTCCACGGTGGGGACCGTGCTGTCGTCGTCGCTCGTTGCCTTCGGGTTCTCGCGCCTGCGCTTCCCCGGCCGGGACCGGTTGTTCACCCTGCTGATCGCCACCATGATGCTGCCTGGCATCATCATCCTGCTGCCGTCCTATATCGGCTTCCGGTATCTGCACTGGATCGACACCCTTTATCCGCTGATCGTCCCGGCCTTCTTCGGCGGGGCCTTCAATATCTTCCTGCTGCGCCAGTTCTTCATGACATTGCCGCGCGAGCTGGACGAGGCGGCCCGGCTCGACGGGGCCACCTACTTCCAGATCTACTGGCAGGTGCTCATGCCGCTCTGCCGCCCGGCCCTGGTGACGGTCGGATTGTTCGCCTTCATCTACGCCTGGAAGGACCTGATGGGGCCTTTGATCTATTTGAACTCGACCAGCAATCAGACTCTGGAACTCGGCCTGCGGACCTTCCAGACCATCCGGGGCACGGACTGGAACCTGCTGATGGCCGGCTCGGTGATCGTGCTGATCCCGCTCCTGATCTTGTTCTTCCTGGGCCAGCGCTACTTCGTCCGGGGCATCGTGATGACGGGGCTGAAGGATTAGGGGTGCGGATAGACCGCGCGGCCCCTTTCCACGGGGCTGAACCCCCGTGATCTGAAAAGGAAACACCCCGCCTTCGCGGGCAGAAGAGTCAAGTGTCTGCGCCCGCGATGGCGGGGGCCTGCACTGCTACAGCACGGGGGTTCAGCCCCGTGGAGCAGAT
>JANOOM010000220.1:0-3070 GCA_031421335.1 Armatimonadota bacterium | reverse complement strand
ATCCCGCTCTGCTTGTAGCCGCCGAAGGCGGCGTGGGCGGGGTAGAGGTGGTAGCAGTTGGTCCAGACACGGCCCGCCTGAATGCCCCGGCCCATCCGGTAGGCGGTGTTCATGTCGCGGGTCCAGACGCCCGCGCCCAGGCCGTACAGCGTGTCGTTCGCGATCCGCAGGGCGTCGGCCTCGTCCGCGAATTTCGTCACCGAAAGAACCGGGCCGAAGATCTCTTCCTGGAAGATCCGCATCCGGTTGTCGCCCTCGAAAACGGTCGGCTCGATGTAGTAGCCGCCTTTGAGGTCGGAAGAAACGTCCGCCTCGCGCCCGCCGATGAGGATCTTCGCGCCCTCCTGCCGCCCGACCTCGAAGTAGGAAAGAATCTTCTCGCGCTGGTCGTTGGACACCTGCGCGCCGACCATGGTGGCGGTGTCGAGCGGGTTGCCCTGCTTGATCAGGCGCGTGCGCTCCAGGGCGTGATGCAGGAACTCGTCGTAGATGGAAGCTTCGAGGAGGGCGCGTGATGGGCAGGTGCAGACCTCGCCCTGGTTGAGCGCGAACATGTTGAAGCCTTCGAAACACTTCTGCGCGAAATCGTCCTGTTTGGCCAGCGTGTCGGCGAAGAAGACGTTGGGGGACTTGCCGCCCAGTTCCAAGGTCAGCGGGATGATGTTCTCGGCGGCGTACTGCATGATCAGCCGGCCGGTCGTGGTCTCGCCGGTGAAGGCGATCTTGGCGATGCGGGGGCTGGAAGCAAGCGGCTTGCCGGCCTCGACGCCGAAGCCGTTGACGACGTTCAAGACGCCGGCGGGCAGCAGGTCCCCGATCAGCTCCATCAAGACGAGCAGGGTAACCGGGGTCTGCTCGGCGGGCTTGATGACCACGCAGTTGCCGGCGGCGAGGGCGGGCGCGAGCTTCCAGGTCGCCATCAGCAGGGGGAAGTTCCAGGGGATAATCTGGCCGACCACGCCCAGTGGCTCGTGGAAGTGGTAAGCGATGGTGTTGTCATCGATCGGGGAGGCGGTGCCTTCCTGGGCGCGGATGCAGCCGGCGAAGTAGCGGAAGTGGTCAATGGCGAGCGGGATATCGGCGGCCAAAGTCTCCCGGACCGGCTTGCCGTTTTCCCAGGCTTCGGCGACAGCCAGCATTTCCAGGTTCGCCTCCATGCGGTCGGCGATCTTGTTCAGGATGTTGGCCCGCTCCCCCTGCGAGGTCCGGCCCCAGGCGCCTTTAGCTTTGTGGGCGGCGTCCAGGGCCAGCTCGATATCTTTGGCCGACGACCGCGCGACCTCGCAGAAGGTCTTGCCGTTGACCGGGCTGGGGTTTTCGAAATAGCGGCCGTCTACAGGGGGGACGAACGCGCCGCCGATGAAGTTGTCGTAGCGGGGCTTGAAGGAGACGACGCTGCCGTCCGTGTTCGGATTGGCGTAGATCATTGTGTTCCACCTCTAAAATAAGTTGGGGCGCGGCGCTGTCGCCCACGCTCATTTCGTGCGATTGTAACGATTAAACTAACGTGGAACGGGAGCGGATTTGTTCCCGCGCCGACGTTAGAGCAGAGCGGACCAGTCATCCGGTATCCATTGCCCTATCTGCGGCAACGTACTGGTAGGTTACAAAGGCGATCGTCCGGCTGTCCGGCGACCAGCACGGGACGTTGATGGTCCCCTGACCGCCGAATATCCGTGCCAGCACCTGGATGTTTTGGGCTCCGAGGTCCCCCGTGCCGAGCGGCAGCAGGCGCAGCGTGACGTCCTTGTCCGGCGGGTGGCCGCTGACATCGCCTTCATAAGACAGGAACACCAGGTGTCGGCCGTCGGGAGAAGGGTGGGGGAACCAGTCGTTGTACCCGTCCGACGTGATCTGCTCCTGCGCGCCGCCGTCGGCATTCATGCGCCAGATTTGCATCCGGCCGGTGCGGTCGGAGTTGAAATAGATGTGCCGGCCGTCGGGCGAATATTCGGGGCCGTCGTCCAAACCTGGGGCGGTGGTCAGCCGGATCTCCTGCCCCCCGGTGGCGGGAATGGTGAAAATGCCGAACGTGCCGTCGCGCTGCCCGCAGAAGGTCAGCGTCGCACCGTCCGGCGACCAGCCGTGCCAGTACGAAGGGCCAGAGGGAGTGATGCGCTCGGGCGTCCCCCCGCCGACGGGCAGCGTGTAGATGAGGGACTGGCCCCCTTCCTGCGACTGGTCGCTGATCACCAGCCGCGCCCCGTCCGGCGAGACGCCGTGGTCGTTGTTGCAGCGGACGGCGAATTCGGTATTTATGGGTTCCAAGGCTCCGCCGGCGGCGGGGACGCGGTACATCCGCCCACCACTGTTGACGAGCAGCGCGCCGCCATCGGCGAGCCAGTTGGGCGCCTCGATGTGCCTTGGCGTCACCAGGCACACCCGGCGGTCGGTCGAGGCGACCGTCTGCGTTTCCAGCACGCTGTAGAGCGTGGGCGGTCCGTCCGGGGCCGTGAGGGCGGCGTCCAGGGCCACATCCGAGAAGCAGGCCGTTTCCACCGCGTCTTTGTCATGCGAGCAAACGCCCAGGCCGATGTAGAACGGTTCTTCCAGGGCCAGCCGCGTCGCCGCCCCTGAGAACCGCATCGCCCCGTCATCCGCGCTGAAGAAGAGCTGCACATACGCGCCGCGCTTCTCCAGGCGGAGGCGGGCGGGCGCGGAGACGTTCGCTTGAACCTCCTGCGTGATGGCCCCCGCCGCGTGGCGGAACTGGAGCGAGGTCAGCCCGTCGCCGTGCAGCGCGGCGTCTGCGTAGGCTGCTCCGGCGTCCAGGCTCTGGCGGATCACCAGGCAGGCCTTCCGATGCGGGTCTTTGCCGGGCTGGGGGAAGGTGATTCCGGCGGTCAGCGCGACATCGCCCCGAACCTCTTTCCAGACATAGTGGAAGGCGTCTTCGGTCCGCCACATGTTCTCGCCGCTGCCGCTGACAGTGTAGGCCTGGGCGTCGGCGTCGTAGTCTACGCCACCCGGATGGAGTACCGTCCCGATGTCGGCGCGACCGTCGAAGATTCCAATTGGCATGGTTGGTCCCTGTGAGCTTTGTTCACGGGGCTAAAGGTTTTATTTAGGT
>JANOOM010000219.1:0-5001 GCA_031421335.1 Armatimonadota bacterium | reverse complement strand
AGAGTCAGGTATGGCTGCAAGCGGGCCAGCATGTCGGCGGAGACGGAGGGCATGTTGACGGCGGCGCGGGCGGGCTTGCCGTTCAGGACCTCGACGATCTGCTCGGCGATGTCCAAGGCGACATTGACCTGCGCCTCCTCGGTGCTCGCCCCTAAATGAGGCGTCGTCAGGATGTTCGGGACGCCAAGCAGGGGGTTGTCGGCCGGCGCAGGCTCAATCGTGTAGACATCAATGGCCGCGCCCGCGATGCGCCCGGACTTCACCGCATCGGCGACAGCGGCTTCGTCCATGATGCCGCCGCGCGCGACGTTGATCAGGCGGACGGTGGGCTTCATCAGCGCGATCTTCTCGGCGTTGATCATGCCGGTCGTTTCTTTGGTCTTGGGGACATGGACCGTGATGTAGTCCGACTCTTTGTAGAGCGTATCTAAGTCGGCCAGCTTGATCCCAAGCGACTCGGCCTGCTCGGGCTTGAGGTACGGGTCGAAACCCAGGACGCTCATGCCGAACGCCTGCAAGCGGCTGACGACTTCGCGGCCGATCTTGCCCAGGCCGATGACGCCGACGGTCTTGCCGTAGACTTCCGACCCCATGTACTTCTTGCGGTCCCACTTGCCCGCGCGCAGGGCCTGGTCGGCGGGCGCGATGTTGCGGGCCAGCGCCAGCAGCATGGCGACGGTCAGCTCGGCGGCGGCGAGGGTGTTGCCCTCGGGGCTGTTGACGACCAATATCCCCCGGTTCGTGGCGGCTTCGACGTCAATGTTGTCCACGCCGACGCCCGCCCGCCCGATGATCTTGAGCTTATTAGCCTTGGCGATGATCTCCGCCGTCACTTTCGTCTCGGAGCGCACGGCCAGGGCGTCATAGTCGCCGATAATGGCGGCCAATTCGTCTTTCGTCAGGCCGGTCCTGACGTCCACTTCGGCGACCGTCTTCAGTATCTCGATGCCCTCGGGGGCGATGGGGTCCGCGACCAGTACCTTCGGCATTGAATGGTGTTTCCTTTACAAATATTCTTCTACGGAAATTGCGCCACAAACGCGGAAGCCTTTGCGGAAGCATCTGTAGCGTTACCCGCTGCAATAGAAGCAAGCTCTGGCTTCATCAGGTCATAAGCCTCCTGCCCCTCGGCTTCGTCTGCAAAGAAGCGGGTATGGAACATGACGCCATAAACGCCGCAGGTGATCGAGAAGGGGGCGATGCCGCCTCCCCTCTCTAACGTGATACGCGCCCCCTGCGGGTGTTCCTCGTCACGGATGATAACGCCGCCCTCCGACCCCGTCTGGCTGAGGGTTGCCCCATCGCCAACAGGATGCCACGAAGCATTAAGCATGAGGTGTTCACCAAAAACACGCTCGCGTCTGCGACAGAGGGCTATCCCTTTCGCTCCACGAAGCTCTTCAACAGCTCTGTCAGCATGTCAAATCGTCGGACCGTCATCCGGCCACTTCGTCAGCGGCTTTTGGGCGGCGTGGAGAAGCTGTTGAAACATGACATGAGCAGTGTCCTCGGCCATTACTTCATGCACGGTCAGCAGGAGCCGCCATGTGTTCCGCCCATGGCGGTACAAAAAGACAGGGAGCGGCACACCGGGGTGCTTCTTTTGATAGAGCCTGTTTTCGGCGGCGACACCGCAGCGAGAGGGCAAAGTTGCCAAAGATGACTTTGCCCTTTGCAGGCCCGTCCGCCAGTCCTCCGCCGCATCGTAATCGGCCCGTTCCAGCCGGTCATAAGCCGCTTCCGATTGAGCCGCGAACTTCTCCGAAGCACGAACCGCGTAAACCCGCTCCGGGTAATCCTGGCTTGTCGTCACGCCGGAGCCGTTTCGGCCACGGCAGTCGCCCGAGCTTTCGCTTCTGCCGCGTGTAACCCGTTCCGATTTGCCCGTGCGGCGGCGGCTCTCGCTTCCAGGCGCCGGTCAAGCTCCTCAGCCGTGATCCACCGTCCGGCGGCGATGTCCTCCGCGCTTTCGTCCAAGCCTGCCAGTGTGGCTTGAAGCTCGGCTTCGGCTTCTTCCAGATCGCGGATCAGCAGGGCGTTGGAGAGCTGCTCCGGGTCAAGGGCCAGTTTTTCGGCATACGCGCGGAGGCGCATTTCGGTGTCGGGCGTCAGTGTGACCGTCATCATCGTCATCCTTTGCGTTGCGCGAAGCTCTTCAGCAGGTCCGCCAGCGCCTTGACGCCGGCTTCGGGGAAGGCGTTGTAGATGGAGGCGCGGAAGCCGCCGACGCTGCGGTGGCCCTTCAAGTTCTGCATCCCGGCCTTCTTGAACTCGGCCAGCAGGTCCGTCTCCAGCGACTCGTCGCGCAGGCCCCAGGTGACGTTCATCAGCGACCGATCACCCTTGTTGGTCACGGTGGGCTGGAAGAATGGAGTCAGCAGGTCCAAAGTGTTGTAAAGCAGGGCGGCCTTGTGGCGGTTGCGGGCCTCGATGGCCTTCAGGCCGCCCTCCCCCTCAATCCACTTCAGGACCAGGCCGACGACGTAAATGGGGAAGGTGGCCGGCGTGTTGTAAAGCGAGCGGCTTTCCAGGAAGGTGTTGTAAGAATAGATCTTGGGCAGATCGAGGTTCGCCCCGGCCAGGAACGACTTGCGGGCGACCACCAGGGTGACGCCGGCGGGGCCGATGTTCTTCTGCGCGCCGCCGTACATCAGGGCGAACTTAGAATAGTCGCGTTCCAGAGCGAGGTAGTCGGAGGACATGTCGGCGACGAGCGGCGTGTCGCCGACGTCGGGCAGGTCGAAGTATTCCGTCCCCTCGATGGTGTTGTTGGTGGTGATGTGGACGTAGCGCGCGTCGGGCGTCCGTGTGAAGGTTTTCGGGATCTCGGCATAGCCTTCGCCCTTGGAGGTGGCCGCCTCGCGGGCATCCCCGTAGCACTTGGCCTCTTTCAGTGCCTTGGCGCCCCAGTCGCCCGAAACGACGTAGTCGGCGGTTTGGCCGGGCTTCAGGAAGTTCTGCGGCACCTGAGCGAACTGCTGACTGGCCCCACCCGCCATGAACAGGGCGGCGTAGTCGGCAGGGTCCAGGCCCAGGACGCGCAGCAGGCGGGCCTCGGCGTCGGCGTGGATGGCCTCATAGTCCTTGCCCCGGTGGGAGACTTCCAGGATGGACATGCCCGACCCATTGATCTCGCGGACGCCCTCGGCGGCTTCTTCCAGGACGGGTTCGGGCAGGACGGCCGGGCCGGCGCTGAAGTTGTAAACACGGTGGCTCATGTGATCTGGTCTCGTTTCTACGGTCTGTTCGGCGTTGAACTTGGCTCTGAACGTGGTGCTGAACTGGTTGGAAGGCTGTTGGAATCGCCCACAGTGTACCCGAAAGGCGCGGCGGGAGGCAAGGGGGCGGGGCGAGAGTGAGGACGAGTGTGGGGACGAGTGTGGGGACGAGTGAATAAATTCACTCGCTCCGCGCCGGACCTGTCCAGGGGACAGAAGACAGGATTAGCCCTGCTGACTCATTCCTGTGGACCCGTTCCCTTCCAGTCTTTCGACTTGTCCCTTGGACAAATCCAAGCGCAGCGAGTGAATTCATTCACTCGTCCCCCCACTCGCCTTCACTCGCCCCGCCCCTGCTCCCGCTCCCAGATCCGCCTAAACGCCGGCGGGGCGGGCGGCGCGGCCAGTGCCGCCGCGATCACTTCGGCGACCTCCTGCGGCCCCAGAACCGACGTGTCCACCTCCACGTCATAGGGGCCGTGAAGATGCACCCGGTCGTACTGGCCGCGCGAATAGCCGATGGCGCGGTCGCCCCGCTTCTTCTCGCGCCGCTCCACCTCCTCCAGGGGGCAGAAGACGCCGACGTACAGCGCCTCGATGCCGTCAAGCGCCTCGATCTGCTCCAAGAGCCAGGCCATCTCCAGAAAGCCCGCCTCGGCGATGACGTCGTTGCCGGCCAGCGCCAGGGCGCGGATGCTGCCGTACCAGCCCGACAGGAACCGGCCCACGTCGGCGGGGTCCGTCTGCGCCCACTCCGGCGGCGGGAGGGAGGGCAGCATGGCCGCGAAGGCGTCCATCTGGACGTGCCACCAGGACTCGCCGCGCGTTTCCAGGAGCAGTGTCTGGAGGACCTTGCAGAAGGTAGACTTGCCGGAACTCGACGGCCCGTTCAGCACGATGACGCGGCCTGGCTTGCCTGTGTAGCTCATAGAAATGCCTCAGAGGATGGTCGTCACATAGCGCTGTGAGACGGCGTCCAATGCCCCGGTGTCGGTGATCTCGAAGCGGTTGCCGTCCACGTCTAAAAGCAGCAGGTGGGTGGGGGACAGCCAGACCGCGTTCTCCTGGAGGTTCTGGGTGACGAAGTCCCGGTCCCCCCGGTCGGTCTGGACGCTCCAATAGGTCGCCCCGAACTCCTGCTTGGCGTGGGCGATGGCCCGGACGGTCGCCGTCAGATACCGCCGCCGCAGCTCCTCCTGGGCCGCCTCCAGCGAGGCGGGCGGCAGGATATTCGGGTCGGGCAGGGTGACGATCTCGTTCCCCTTGCCGTCGAGCAAGGCAAGGTACTGGCCGGGCCGGGACAGCGGCGCGGCCCAGGCGGGCTTGACGGTGTGGTAAGATTTCTCGTCCCCGACGGTCAGCCGCAGGCGGTCCTTGGGGTAATAAAACAGGTTCAGCGATTGGGGGTCGAGCGGTTGAGGCTCGGGCGTCTCATCCATGGGTGTATCTCCTTGTCTGCTGCCGGAGGTGTGGAAACCCCCGGCACAGAAGCGTCCTTCGGACCGGGGGGGAGGGACAGAGGGACCCTAGTACCGGGGCCGGTTGCCCTGCCCCTGCCGGTCCGGCCGGCGCCCCGGCGGCGGGCCGAACGCCTTTTGGAAGCGGCGGATGAACTCCTCGCTGGCCTGGGCGTGGTTCACCATCGGGCGCGGGTACTTAGGCGTGTCTAGTTCCGGAATCCAGCGGCGGCAGTAGGCCATGTCTGGGTCATAGCGCCGCTGCTGTGCGACCGGGTTGAAGACCCGGAAGTTGCCGTTGGGGTCGGGCGCGGTCCCGGCCACCC
>JANOOM010000218.1:0-2035 GCA_031421335.1 Armatimonadota bacterium | reverse complement strand
GCATAATGGGGGGGGGGGAAATAAATTTGGGCGGGGAATGAGAAGGGGGCTAACACATGGTTCGCCCCTACGACTTGCCGACGCGTCCTGCCCTCGTTTTCTGCTTTCCTGCCCCGTTGGGGCGAACCTTGTGTTCGCCCTCCTTGTCCGCCTGATCCTCCTTGTCCGCCTGATCCTCCTTGTCCGTGCTGATTACTTTAGCGTGCTGACCTCGTCCTGCGCCCGCTTCTGGACGTTGGGCGGCAGGGGCGCACGTTAAGAAGAGATTAAGAGGGTGGCCTCGGGAACGAGGGGGAGCAAGTGAATAAATTCACTCGCTCCGCGCCGGACCTGTCCAGAGGACAGAAGAGCGGGGACAGAAGAGCGGGGCACAGCCCTCAAAGCCCTGTTCCTAAAAGCTGTTCCACTTGTCCCTTGGACAAATCTGCGCGGAGCGAGTGAATTTATTCACTCGCCCAGGGTCCAACCCGAAACGGGGCGGGTGCCACCGCACCCGCCCCGCCCACGTTCTTTCTCATGCGGCATGCGCGCCGCTTCAGACGTCCTTCGATGGCCCTGTGTTCTCCAGGAGCCTGCTTCGGCTGTCCGCGACGCCTTCCACGCGGTAAATTTTACCTTCACGCACCATCATGTAGATCGCCCGCACCTTGACGCCGTCCTGCCCCGTGATGGTCGTCAGGATGACCAGATGGGTTCCCATGGCGTCGCTCTGGGCGGGGCCGAAAGTGACGGCCTTGGAATGGGCGAACTCGGGGTAGGCCCGCACCATCATGGACCGGAACGCCTCGGTCGAGGGGAAATTCCCCTTCAACCCCGCGCTCTGGTACGTCACCGCCGTTTTGTAATCGTCCCGCCCAAAAGCTTTAAGCTGGGCCTGGATCGAGTTGATCGCTGCCGCCCGGTCGTCGGTCTTGGCGGGGTGCATTCTGGCGGGCAGCGGGTCCTGAGCGAACGCGGCCGAAGCAGCGACGAGGGCGGAAAAGGTGACTGGCAAAAGCAGACGGTTCATGGCGGGCCTCCACTCATACTGTACCCCTATTGGGCGGAAGGAAACCTAACGGAGACCTAACGAAGACCTAACGGAGACCTAACCCGGCGGCAGGAAGAAGAACGCAAGCGCGATGATCGCGTAGGCCGCTAAAAGCTGCGCCCCTTCCAGCCAGTGGCACTTGCCGTCGCCCGCGATGAACGTGGTGATGACCACGCTGAAGGCGATGGCAGTCATTTCAGGCACGCTGAAAATGTAGGTTAGCCGGTGCCCCAAAAACAGGCTCGCGAACACCAGCATGGGCGCGACAAACATGGCGATCTGGGTGGATGACCCGATGGCGATGTTCATGGTGATGTCCATCTTGTTCTTCATCGCCATCCAGACCGCCGTCGAGTGCTCGGCGGCGTTGCCGATGATGGCGACCACGATGATGCCGATGAAGATCGGGTTGACCCCCAGCCGCCCCGCCGCCCCCTTCGCGCTGCCCACCAGAAACTCGCTCTCGGCCGCCACCAGTAGCGTTGCCACTCCCAGCACGGCGAACGCGGTCCGCTTGTTCCACTTGGGCGGGTCCACCTCGGCTTCAGCCTCGCAGTCGCGGAAAAGACTTTCGTGCGTCCGCAGCGAGAACCAGAGCGAAGCGAGATACGTCACCAGCAGGATGCCCGACACCCACAATGACAGGTGCTCCACGGCGGGGTTCGCCGCGCTGTTGGCCTGGTTGTAGTGGATGGCGAAGATCGCCGGAACGGCCAAAGAGAGCGTCGCCAGCAGCAGGTTGATCGCGTGCGTCTCCGCTTGGTCCTGGTTGAAGGTCTGGATCTTGTGTTTCAGCCCACCCGCCAGGATGCTCGCCCCCAGCACCAAAAGTAGGTTGCCGATGATCGAGCCGACGATGGACGCCCGGACTAGGCTAAGAAGCCCCTCATGCAGGGCAAACAGCCCGATGATCAGCTCGGTGGCGTTGCCGAACGTCGCACTCAGCAAGCCCCCCCAGGACGCGCCCAGATGCCCCGCCAGCTCCTCCGTCGCCTGCCCCATCAG
>JANOOM010000217.1:0-4750 GCA_031421335.1 Armatimonadota bacterium | reverse complement strand
GCAGGTTAAGATTCGGACTCTGATCTGAGTCCGCGCAGGCGGACTTTGTGATTTTGTTGGCGCGGTTTCAACCGCCCGCTCGGGATTCTTGCACGCTCTGAAGAAGGCGACACAGAGCCACTCCCGACAGGAAGCAGATGGGACGCAGAGAGAGATGGGTTGAGGCCGTACTGCTGCCACGAAAAAATGCGGTGAGGCGGGAACATTTCGCGCCATTTTGGCGACTAAACAGTGTCCGAGGAGGATGAACGACTATGAAACGAAAGAACACGCGCGTGCGGCTGGCGGCTTTGGCCGCACTCATGCTGGGCGCCGCGCTGGCCGCGCCGCAGGCTGCCTTCGCGGGCGATAAGAAGGGCAAAGACGGCAAGATCCCCATCGTGATCGGGCCGATCGTCACGACGCCGGACCCGCCGAAGAAAAAGTAAGAACCGCCATGGGCAGTGCCCATGGCGGCCCATTTGACTTCAGGCGGCGCCACCGAATCGCTGGCGGATCGTGAGCCAGGCGAACTCCGGCAGGGTCATCACCTTGGCGATCTTTCGGGGGTTCTTGTACAAGCGGTACAGCCACTCGAACCCATGCTGCTGCATGAAGGGCGGCGCGCGCCGAACGCGCCCGGAGAAGACGTCGAAGGAGCCGCCGACGCCAACCAACACGGCTGCGCCCACGCTGTCTTTGTAGCGCGCGATCCACTTCTCCTGCTTCGGAATGCCGAGAGCGACCAAAACGATGTCGGGGGAGGCGGCCTGGATCTGTGCCAGCACTTCAGCCTCCTGGGCGGGCGTGAAGAAACCATCGCGCGTACCGACGATGTGTGTGCCGGGGTAGAGGGCGCGCATCTTGGCGGCAGCTTCTTCAGCGACGCCCGGCCCAGCCCCGAAAAAGAAGATACGGTAGCCCTTGGTCGGGGATAAGCGACACAGTTCGCCGACAAGGTCCACGCCCGAGACTTTGTAGGGAACCGGCGTCCGCATCTGGCGCGAAGCCCACAGGATTCCGAAGCCGTCCGGGGTGACGAGGTCAGCCACCTCGATGATGGCGCGCAGGGCGGGGTCGTGGCGGGCGGTGATGACCATGGAAGCGTCGGCAGTGACGATGTGATGGGGGGTGCGCTCGGCGACATATCGGTCTATCTCGGCCAGCGTCTCGGCGGGGGACACGCAGTCCACGCGGACGCCGAGGATCGTGACCGACCCGAACGGGCCGCCTGGCCTTCCGGGAGAGGCGCTGTTTTTATGTGCTGCGTTTTTCATGGCCGCCATTCGGGGACGAGATCGGGCGAGATTTTCCGGCTGAGTTCCTGTCTTCAATCTACCCGCCAAAGGGACACACTGTCAAGGCACCGCAGGTCATATCAATGGTATAATCAGGATATGTCGCGTCACGTTCCCCTCAGCCCCCTGGCCCTCGGCTTCCTGGTCCTCGCCCCCGCCCCGTTTTTTGCCCTGCTCTGCCGGGGCCACGCGCCTTCCCGCTTCGAGACCGCCAACCTGCCGGTGTGGGAGCGCCGCCCGCCGCCTCCTGCGCCGCCTTCCCCCTTTTTCCGCCTTCCGCCCGCGCCTCCGGGCGCGGTCCGCGTCCCGAACAACCCATGGCTCGCCGTTCTGCTGCGGGCCGACGAGAACAAGCTTTCGGCGGGGGCGACCGGTGAGTGGCTGGAGTCGGCCTGCGCCTGGGGCCGGGAGCCGGCCGCCCTGGCGGCGAAACAGGACCGCGTGGCGATCCGCCTCCTGGCGGCGCAGGCCGACGACGGGACGTTCGGGCTGAACCCAGAGCGCACCGCCCTCGCGCCCTGGTCACCAGCCGAAGCGTCGGAGCAGCGTTCCTGCCTACGCGGATTACTGGCCTACTACACGGCTTCGGGCAAGCCGGCCGCGATCCAGGGCGCCCTGATGGCGGGCGAACAGATGGTCGGCGCGGCGCGCGAGAACCCCGGCCCGGCCTGGGTGTACCCGCTAGTACGGCTGGCCCAGGGAGCCGGCGACCCGCGCTTCCTCGAAGCCGCCCGCCGGCAGGCCGCCCTCGGTGGCCCGGACAGCGGCGACGGCTTGGGTCTGTGCGCGCTCTACGAAGCGACGGGACAGCCGGGTTACCTGGCCGGGGCACGGCGTGTGTGGGCGCGCAATCCCACATCCCCCACCCTGACGGCCGAAATGCTCTTGTTGACCGGCCGGCCCGGCTATGCCGCGGCGTTGAGCCATCTGCCCCCGGCAGGGCCGGAAGTGGCGCGGGCGGCCTGGACGCGCGCCCCCCTGGGCCTCGCGGTGAACACGAGCCGCGACTCGGGCGCCGTCTTCCGTGGCCTGCGCCTGGAACAGAAGACGGCAAAGGGCGTGCGGACGATCATGGTGGGAACGGCCTCGCCCACATCCGCGCGGCTGCGCGTCTTCCTGCCACTCGGCCAGCCGGCGCGGATCTGGATCAACGGCGTGCTGCAGGCTGCGCCCACGCCGCCGGGCGGCTATGCGCTCCTCGCACGGCGCTGGCGCGACGGGGACCGGGTGGAAGTCGGCTATGCCGTTTCCAAGTCACCCGCGCTAAGACTTCCGGCCGTTCCGGCGCAGGGGAGATCCCTGCGGGGCTAGATGACAGTGAAAGAAGGGGGCGCGACGGTTCGCGCCCCCCATACAGACGGGACGGTTTACGTCCCTTCCTGCCAGGAAGCGAGATAGCGCTCCTGCTCTTCGGTCAGCGTGTCGATGTGGACGCCGAGGGCTTCCAGCTTCAAGCGGGCGATCTCGGTGTCGATCTCCTGGGGAACGCCGTAGACGCTCTTTTCCAGTGTCTTGGCGTTCTTGTTCATGTACTCCGCCGACAGGGCCTGATTGGCGAACGACATATCCATGACGCTCGCGGGGTGCCCCTCCGCCGAGGTGAGATTGATCAAGCGCCCTTCGCCCAGGATGAACACTTTACGTCCATCAGGCATCGCGTACTCGTCCACGAAGTCGCGGACTTCGCGCTTACCGGTCGCCATCTTCGCCAGGGAAGGGATGTCGATCTCGACGTTGAAGTGGCCGGAGTTCGAGACGATCGCCCCGTCCTTCATGGCCGCGAAGTGCTCGGCGCGGATGACGTCCTTGTCGCCCGTGACGGTGCAGAAGAAGTCGCCGACCTTGGCCGCCTCCGCCATGGGCATGACGTGGAAACCGTCCATGGTCGCTTCCAGGGCTCGCAGCGGATCAATCTCGGTGACGATGACCTGGCAGCCCATGCCGCGGGCGCGCATTGCGAGGCCCTTGCCGCACCAGCCGTAGCCGGAAACGACGAAGAACTTGCCAGCGAGCAGTACATTCGTGGCCCGGATGATACCGTCGATGGTGCTCTGGCCGGTCCCGTAGCGGTTGTCGAAGAAGTGCTTGGTCTGGGCATCGTTGACGGCCACGATGGGGTAGGCCAGGACGCCGTCCTTCGCCATGGCGCGCAGGCGGATGACGCCGGTGGTGGTCTCCTCGGTGCCGCCGATGATGTTCTCGATCAGCTCGCGCTTCTCGGTGTGGATGATGCCCACGGTGTCCGCGCCGTCATCCATGGTGAAGTTCGGCTTGTATTCCAGGGCGCTGAGGATGTGCTGGTAGTAGGTGTCGTTGTCCTCGCCCTTGATGGCGAAGGTGGGGATGCCGTAGTGCTGGACTAGCGCGGCGGCGACGTCGTCCTGGGTGGACAGCGGGTTCGAGGCGCAGAGGATGACGTTCATGCCGCCGGCCTTGAGGGTCCGCATCAGGTTCGCGGTCTCGGCGGTGACGTGCAGGCAGGCGACGGCAGTCAGCCCTTCGAGCGGCTTTTCCGTCTCGAAGCGCTCGCGGATGGAGCGCAGGACGGGCATCTCGCGCTCGGCCCACTCGATCCGGCGCCGGCCGGCGTCGGCGAGGCTGAGGTCTTTCACGTCATAAGCGGGCGGCGCGACGGGCATCGGCTCCAGGGTCGCGGTCGGGGCGGCGGTCATTGTCATAGAGTAGCCTTTCCAGGATTCAGGGTTTCGCGGCAAACAGTTCTGCGGCAAAGGGTTTCAGCGCAGGCGCCTTCATTATACACCATTTTTCACCGGTTGCCCGCCGCCGGGCGGATACGTTTGCAAAACCGGTAATGCCACTGGGGTTGCGAGAGGACGGAGGACGGGGAGGCCCCGCCCCTACGAGTGTTGGTCCCGCTCGATCGCGGGAAAGATGCCGTTCACCTTCTGGACCGGCACGCCAATGAACGCGGCGATGATCCCCGCCACCTGGTCGGCGTTGGTCTCGTGGCGGAAGCTGCCTAGGAAAGAGGAGTTGGCGGGGGCGGTTGTCCATGCTTTCCGCCACCTTGACACCGGCTCGTCGTCCCACAAGAGGCGCAGTATGTACTGGCGACCCTGGATTGGATGCACTGCTATCTTGATGTGGACGGCTTTGATTTTGCTCGTTGGGCGCGCTCGTCTGCCGTCGGCCCTGACGGTCGCATCTCGTTCGTCCAGAGTGACGCCGCTGAGATTGAACAGGTAATGGAACAGACTCCACAACCCAGCCATGAAACAGAGCATGAACAAGTACAGTCCATAGCCGGAGCGGTAGCCGGAGAGTACATAACTGATGTTACGCGGCGGCTATGGCAGATGGACGAGTGTTTGGGCGGGTGTTTGGGCGGGTGTTTGGGCGGGTGTTTGGGCGGGTGTTTGGACGAGTGAATGAATTCACTCGCTCCGCGTCAGACCTGTCCAGGGGACAGAAGACAAACACCGACGGCCAGAATCGCAAGGCGCGGCTCTTAC
>JANOOM010000216.1:0-7059 GCA_031421335.1 Armatimonadota bacterium | reverse complement strand
CCCATCTTCAAGTGCCGCCCGACGGCGTGGATGTCAATGACAGAGTCGTCCACGAGCCGCCCGATGGAGATCAACAGCCCGATCAGGGTGGACGAGTTCAGCGAGAAGCCGAAAGGCACCATCAGCAGAATCGCCATCGCTAGTGAGACGGGGATGGTAATCACGGAGATCAAAGTCGCCCGCCCATTTCCCAGGAAGAACAGCACGGCTAGGCCGCAGAGCAGGACGGCCAGGGCCAGCTCCTCGCCGGTGTTGTGGAACAGAATATCCACGAAGTGGGCGTTGTCGTAGGCGACATGGAAGTGCAATCCAGGGTGGTCCGCTTCAAGCTGGGCGATCTGCTTCAACACGGCGGCGATGACCGGCGGCGAGCCGGACGCGGGGTTCTGGATGACGGCAAGCTCGACGGCGCTGTCGCCCAGCCCCTCGATCTTGCGGCGCTTCCCGTCCACGAAATCATAGCCGCTGCGCTGCTCGCGCGCCCCGTCGGTCACGCTCGCCACGTCCCGCAGATATACCACCGCGCCGTTCTTCGCGCCCAAGGGGTAGCCCGCGACGGCGGCGGCATTCTGGGCGAGGGCGGCCACCCGGATGATGCTTTCGTTCCCGCCGCTGGTGATGATGCCCGCCGGCTTCGCTACGCTGTTCTTGTCAATGGCGTCCCGCACGTCCAGGACCGAATAGCCGTAGGCGGCCAGCTTGTTCCGGTCCACGACGACCCGCATTTGGCGCTTCACCCCGCCGTAGACCTCGACCGACTGCACGTCGGGCACTTGTTTCAGCGCGGAAACGCCCTCGTTTTCGGCGAATGCGCGCAGGGCCGTCGGGGTCCAGCCCTGGCCGGCGTCGCCGGTCACGCTGACTGAAAGGACGGGGATGTTCAGCGGGTCGATCGGCAGCACCCAGGAGGGCTTGAGGTTCGCCCCGGTCTGCGGCAGGTCCGCCTGAGCCGCGTTCATGACGGACTGAGTATCGGCCTGCGCCTTCTTCATATCGGTCCCGTAGGGGAACTCCAAAGACACGATGGAAAGGCCGTCCTGGGATGTGGAGCGGATATAACGCGCGCCACGGATGTCGGTCATGCGCTCCTCGATGGGCTTTGAGATATAGGTCTCCATCTCCTGGGCGGACAGCCCCGGCTGCATGGTGACGATCCCGATGAGCGGCGACTCGACGTAGGGCATCATGCGCCGGGGCATGACCCCGCCGAAGACCGCCCAGAGCGCCAGCAGGACGACGGCGCTGTAGAACGACACCACCACCCAGGGGTGCTCGATGGACCAGGCCGAGGCGTTGAAGCCGCGCCCCCCCAGTTTGGGGGGACGGGCGGGCTGATGCTGTTGTGGCCTGGTCGGGGGCTGCTGAATGGTCGCCATGCTCTATTGTCCTTTTACGGGCAGCAGCTTGCCGCCGTCCATCGGGTCCACGAAGCCGTGCTTGCGGGCGTCCGCCTCCGAGTACGTCATGCCGCACTTCTCGCAGCGGTAGACGGTCCGGCCGGCCCGCGATACCGCCGCCGTCGGCAGCATTTGCGGACCGTCCGCGCCCCAGGCTGTCGGAACAACGCGCGCGCCGTCCGTCAGCCCCGCTTGGCCTCGCGCGACGACTTGCGTTCCCGCGCTCAGGCTGTCGGAAGACACTTCCGTCCACGTCCCGTCGCTGGCCCCGACCGACACCAGGGCCGAGTGTACCGTCAAGGCACTCGCGGCGGGCGCGGCGGCCTTGACGAGCAGCAGTCTCCCGCCGTCCATCGGGTCCTTGAAGTGGAAGCGCCGCGCCTGCGCCGCCGAGTAGTGCATGTGACAGGTCGTACACTCGTACACCGGCTCCGCCGCCCCGCCCATCGTCGTCCATACGGAAGAAGTCCCGCCCTCGGACACGATGGCGGAAGCGGGGACCAGCATCTTGTCCCCGGTCGCCGTGCCGCTCGAAATCGCCATCGTCACGAACGCGCCGGGCAAAAGGCGCCTGCCGAGGTTCGGGATCACGGCCTCCACGGTCGCCGTGCGGGTCTGGTCGCTGGCCGACGGGAAGACCGCCGTGACGCGGGCCGCGAGTGTCCGCCCGCCCCCCGGCAGGGTAATCGAAACGGGTGCGCCGACATGAATGTTCGCCATGTCCTCCACCGCGATGTTCGCCTGCACCCGCACGCGGCTTATCTCGGCGACTCTCAGGAGGACCGTCCCCGGCTGCGCCAGCGTCCCCGGCGCGACGGGCCGCGCCGTCACCACGCCGTCGAAGGGGGCGGTGATCCGTCCGTAGCCCTGCTCGACGGAGGCGGCCCGCGCGGCGGCCCGCGCGGCTGATGCGCCCGCCTCGGCCTGCACCGCTTGGCCCTGGGCGATGGCGATGTCCGCCTGCGCCATCCGCGCCCCCGCCTGGGCGGCGGCCACCTGCCGCCCCGCGATCTGGATCTTCGCGCGGGCGGCCAATGCGGTGGCGCGGGCCTGAGCTGCTTTGGCCTGGGCTTGGGCGAGTGCGGCCAGCGCCGACTGCGCCTGCGCCGCCTCGCTCTGGTATTCCTGCCGCGAGACCGCGCCCGCGTCGGCAAGCTGCTTTTCGCGCCCGATCTCCATCGCCCAGTAGTCCGCATTGGCCTGGGCGCTCCGGGTCCCCGCCTGCGCGTCGCTGATGGCGGCCGAGTCCGCCAACGCCTCGGCCTGCGCGTCCGCCACCCCCTGCTCAGCAGCCTGCACCTGGGCCGAAGCTTGGTCGAGCGCCGCTTGATGGTGTTCGTAGTGGGTCAAGTGCGCGACCCGCGCACCGTCCTGCGCCTGCTGCGCTTCCTGGGCTGCCTGATCGGCCTTCGCGCCGACCTCTGCCGTGTCTAAGCGCGCTACCACCTGGCCCGCCCGCACCAGGTCGCCGGGGTAGACGGGCAAGGACAGCACCATGCCCGTAATGCGCGGGCTGATATCCTGCTCGTTATAGGCCCGCACGGTCCCCGTATAGGTCACGGTGTTCGCCAGCGAGCCGAGACGCACCGAGGCCAGCGCGACGGGCGCCGCACCGGTGGGGGGCCGCATCTGGCTCATGTCCATAGCCTGCGCGGAAAGGACATCGAGCTGGCCGGGCCGGTGATAGTGATGGACGACCCATCCCGTGCCCAGCAGGGCGGCGCTGATCGCCGCCACGCCGAGGCCGTTTTTGATCCAGGTATTCATGTGTTGGTCCAGGTCTGTCTGTCTTGACGATATTGGGAGGCGTGAGGAGGCGCCTCAGCGCGACTCCGTCAGGCGCGTCGGCCTGAGCGGGCATGAGTGCGGGAAGGAGTGTTTAGGCAGTGGGGGGGGCACGGAGGCCGTGCGAAGTGGGTATGGTGTGTGGAGATAGGGTGGGGCGATCTGCCCAAGTGGGGAGGCAGACGGCTTCGGGGGCGCAAGCGACAGCACAAACGGCCGCCGGCGGCGCGAGCGCAGGCGAGGAAGTCAGGAGCCACCGAAGGCGGTGAGCGGCCTGCACGGCTGGTGCGGGGGCTAGGACGCGGACGGACACCAGGCAGCGGCGGGCCAAGAGGGCAACGCGGGTGGCGGCGGAGCCTCGGTGCAGGGCCATCGCCTGAGAAGCCGAGTGCCCCATCATCATCGGGCAGCCTTGCATCGCGGCGCACCCGTCCCGCATGGAGCGGCAGCAGCTCATCAGCGTGCCGTACACCTGCTTCTCGGAGAGGCCGGCGGCGGGCAGCTCGGCGCGGGCGCACGCCGGGGACGCCGGGGATGACCCAGCGCAACGCATCTGCGCTTCCGCCCGCCCAGGCATGGATATCCAGGAGGACACCGCGAGTAGGAGCGCCAGCAAGTAGGTGATGGATTTGTAACGTCGGTGCCGCATAACTGTTAAACTATACACCGAAACGGGTGGGCGAGTTCCCCGACAAGAGCAGGGAAGGAGAAGAAGGCGTGGGACCCCGCCCCTTCCGCCTTCCGTCTTCCGCCTCACAGCCGCACCGCCCGCAGCCGCAGCGAGTTGGAGACCACCGAAACGCTGCTTCCTGCCATCGCCAGGGCTGCCAGCATCGGGTCCAGCAGGCCCAAAGCGGCCAGTGGGATGCCGATGACGTTGAAGGCGAACGCCCAGAACAGGTTCTGGCGGATGATCGTCATCGTGCGCCGCGACAGCAGCAGCGCGTCGGCCACGCCGTTCAAATCGGCCCGCAGCAGCGTGATATCGGCGGCCGCCATCGCCGCGTCGGTCGCACGGCCCATGGCGATCCCGAGGTCCGCCTGGGCCAAGGCGGGGGCGTCGTTGACGCCGTCGCCGACCATCGCGACGCGCGCCCGGCCCCCATCCTGCCACTTCTTGATGGCGGCGGCTTTGCCGTCCGGCCTGACACCGGCTTCGACTTCTTGGATGCCGACCAGCCCGGCCACCACTTCGGCCACGCGCGCCCCGTCGCCGGTCAGCAGGGAAACGGCTACGCCCAAGCGATTCAAGCGGGCGACGGCGTCCTTTGCGCTCGGCCGCACCGTATCCGCGACGGCCAGCAGGCCCACCATTTCGCCGCCCACGGCGACCAAGACGGCCGTCTTGCCTTTGGCCTCCAGCCGGGCTAGGTCCGCGGCAGCTGCTTCGGGGACGGCGATGTCCGACTCGCGCAGCAGGGCCATGTTGCCGACCAGGACGTCCTGACCGTCTACGGAAGCCCGGACGCCCGCGCCCGCAAGACTCGTGAACGTGTCGGCATCACCGACCAAGCCCTCGGCGTCCGCGCCCGCCACGATGGCCCGGCCCACCGGGTGCTCCGACCCGCGCTCCGCCGCCGCCGTCAGCCGCAAGAGTTCCTGGCGGCCCAACCTCCCGCGTGCCACCACGTCGGAGAGCGCGGGGCGGCCCTCGGTCAGCGTGCCGGTCTTGTCGAAGACGACCCGGCTGACCCGATGTGCCCGCTCCAGCGCTTCGCCGTTCTTGATGAGAATGCCAAGAGAGGCCCCGCGCCCGACTCCCACCATAATCGCCGTCGGCGTCGCTAGGCCAAGCGCGCAGGGGCAGGCGATGACCAGCACGGCCACAGCCGGGACGAGCGCGCCCGCGATGCCGGCATGGGCGCCGAAGAACCAGAAGAGGAAGGTCAAAAGTGCGACGCCCAGCACGGCGGGGACGAACACGGCCGAGACCCGGTCGGCCAGCTTCTGCACCGGCGCCTTGCTGCCCTGCGCTTCCTCGACCAGCCGGACCATGTGCGCCAGGGCCGTGTCCGCGCCTGTCGCCGTCGCCTGGTATAGCAGCGCGCCGCTTGTGTTGAGCGTCCCGCCAATCACGGCGTCGCCGACCACCTTCTCGACGGGGAGGCTTTCACCGGTCAGCAGGGCCTCGTCCACGGCGGAGGCGCCCCCCGTGACGATGCCGTCCACGGCGATCTTCTCGCCGGGGCGGACGCGCAGGATGTCGCCCGGCCTCAAAGTCTCGACCGGGACGTCCGACTCGCCGCCGTCCTCCCGCACCCGCCGGGCGGTCCGGGGGGCGAGCACGGCCAGCGACCGGATCGTGTCTGTCGCCCGCCGCCGGGCGCGCGCTTCCAGCCAGCGGCCCAGCAGGATCAAAGTCACGATGGTGGCCGCCGTCTCGAAATAGACGCGCGGGCGGGGCGACCAGATCAGCTCGGCCAGACTGGAAAAGTAGGCCGCCGACGCCCCCAAAGCAACCAAAGTATCCATCGTCGCCGCGCCGCCGTGCCGCAGAGCGTTCCAGGTGCCGAGGAAGAACTGCCGCCCGAAGCCGAACACGACGACGGTCGTGAGGGCGGCAAACGCCCAATTTTCCCCGATGGGCCACGCTAGGTGGCCCTTCCCCATGCTCGCCATGGACAAAGCCAGCACGGGCAGCGTCAGCATCGCCGCGCCGACAAGCTCGAACAGGGCCGTGTCTCGCCCTACGGTATTCTCCTGCGGCCGGACGTCGGCGACGGGCGTTGCGCCGTAGCCCGCCTTCTCGACAGCGGCGATGAGCGAGGCGGTCGAAGCCCGCGCCGGGTCGAAGGAAACGGAAGCGCGGTTCGTGGCAAGGTTCACGGCGGCGTCTTCCACGCCTACTACCTTCTTCAAGGACCGCTCGATTCGGGCGACGCACGAGGCGCAGTGCATTCCTTGCAGGTCAAAAGCTTGCAGCTCCAGCGCTGGCGCCTCTGCCGACAGCGGGTCTAGTGTCTGTGTCATCCGTTTCGCTCCTTCACGTCCGCGCCGAAGCCTCGTAGCCTTCTTCGGCGACGGCTTCCACCATCTGCGCCATTTGTACCCTGGCCGGGTCGTAGGTGACGACCGCCCGATGCTCTTCCAGGCTGACGAGCGCGGACTGGACGCCGTCCAGCCCCTCCAAGGCCCTCGTGACATGGCCGACACATGCCCCGCACGACATCCCCTGCACGTCTAAGATCTCCGTCTGCATCTTGATTTTCTCCTCAAGCACGTGACAACTCCCCTTGGTCTAAAGACCAGAAGTTTCTTGGGCTTATTTCATCCCCGCATTGTTGTCCCAATGCGATTGTAAGAATGTTGATGGCGGCGTTTGTATCCCTATCCAAAGACGTACCGCACATCGGACACAGATGCCAACGGTCCTTAAGTGTTTTCGGCGCGGTATAGCCACAGCCAGAACACATTTGAGAAGTATATGCAGGGCGCACAGCCACTACCTCACGACAGGCGCTCTCAGCCTTCGACGTAAGGATCATGCGGAACTGCGACCACGCGGCATCTAAAAGAGACTTGTTCAGGCCAGCCTTAGCACTGGCTCCATTTGGAAGATATTCGCCTGTTTCCGGGTCTTGCTTCGGCGCGGGAGACTTTGACATATTCTTGACGGCAAGTTTTTCAACGGCGATCATGCCATAGCGGTTCACCAGGCAACGGGCGGTTTGATGAGTGAAATTATGTCTTCGATTGCGAACACGCTCATGGACACGTGCTACGACTTTTTTGGCTTTTCTCCGCTCTCGGCTTCCGCGTTTTTGCTTTGCTAACTTTCGGTGTGCTTTGGCAAGAGCAGATTCTTCGGCACGGAAAAACTTAGGGTTTTCAATGAACGTACCATCGGACAGGGCGGCAAAGGTCTTAATGCCGACAT
>JANOOM010000215.1:0-16638 GCA_031421335.1 Armatimonadota bacterium | reverse complement strand
AGTCTGGGAAGGGCGGTTCCTCGGTGAGCGCGGCGCGCACCTGCGCGGCCAAGTCTTCAATGGCCCAAGCCATCAGCGTTTCACCCTGGGCGACGGTTGCCAATGTCGGCTGGCCGGTCGCGCCGTTCTCGCTGGTGCGCGGGACAGGGTACGAGAAGAAGAGGCCCGCCGTGCGGTCCGGGTCGTCGGCGATTTTGTCCGGCCGGACGCCTTCCGGGTGCAACGCCAGCATCACGCTTGTTTCAGCGGCGTTCGCGTGCCAGTCCTGCGCGTCGGCGGTGTAAAGGGCGGCGACGCGCGGCGAGATCTCCCACAGGCCACGCAGAGCCACCCGCATTTCCGGGTGCCGGTAGCGCAGCGTTTCCAAGGCAACGCGCAGGGGCGCGGCGTTCGTCATGTGGCCGTTTAAGAGCAGCAGCTTTGAGAACCCCGAAGCCGCCAGAAGCCACTCGCCGATTTCGACAGCGGCGGCTGTGACCGTCGCAGGCGACAGGGACAGCGTGCCGGGCCACTTCGCCGTGTGGCCCCAGGCCGCGCCGTAGGGGAGGGCAGGCAGGACGGGGACACCGGTCTCAGTCGAGACGCCCTGAGCTACGGCCACGGCGCTCACCGTATCCACGTTCAAAGACAGGTGCGGGCCGTGCTGCTCGGTGCTGCCGACGGGCAGGATCGCCATGTCCATGCCCGACGCCTTCAGCGCCCCGACCTCCTCCCAGGTTAGCCACTCCCATAGGACGGGCGTCATAGGACCCGGATCACGTCGCCGGACCGGACGGTGCCGCCCCGCGCGACGGTGGCGTAGACGCCGACATTCGCGCCGTTCTGCTGGACGGCAGTCCGCAGGATGCCGGGGTCGCGCGGCAGATCGCCCTGCGGCAGCGTGGTCATGACGCAGCGCGGGCACGGCCCGGTGATATTGAGCTGGACCTCGTCGCCCAGCGCGAGCGTCTTGCCGATCCACTCGTTCTCGGCGAAGCCCTCGGTCCCGGCGTCAATGACGATATTGGGGCGGAACCGGCGGGCCTCGAACCGGCCCGCCGGGTAGGCGGCGCGCAGGCTGTCAATGGTGGCCGTGGTCAGAAGGTGCAGGATGGCGAGATCAAAGAACGTGTTTTCTAAAGTGTTCTCGTCCGTCACGTCATCGGAGTGCGGCAGGCCGGGGACGTCGGCGGCGTCGGGCCAGTATTCATCCAGGTGCGGCTGGGCCGGCGGCTGGCCACTGAACACGACGGCGCGGCCCAGGGTCTTGGACAGCGCTTTTTCCAAACCGGGCGCGCGGCTGTCCATGACCTCGCCGCCGGGGAAGGTGATCCGCACCGGCGGCACCGTTTCGGCGCCGGTGGCGGGTTCCAGGAAGGCGGCCCGGAAGCGGAACATGGCGGGCCACTTCTTGGGGTTCTTGGCCGTGACTGTCTTGCCGTCCTCGGCGTCGAGGAGGGCGTAGGCGCGGTCGCCGAACAGGCCGCGCTCGGTAACGAAGGAGGCGTTAATCTCCTCGCCCTGCATGGACTTGACGGGGTAGCGCCAGAGCGAGACGATGGAACCGGCGTTGGCGGACATAAAGTGGTCTCCTTCAGGACAGGATAAACGGAGATGAACCCCCGTTCTCTTAAAAAGCAACTCCCGGCCTTTTACTCCGCTACGGAGCGCAGCGACTAGGAGGCGCGGGCATTAGACTTCAGATTCTTCGCCCTTACCCTCGGGGCTTGCACTTTTACCCCACTAAAACCTTACCCCACTAAAACCTTACCCCACTAAATCCTTCAGCCCCGTGGCCCGCGCCCTACTGTGAAATGACAAAGAACTTTTTGAGGGCCTCATGCACCTGCCACACGGAGGGCGTGTTAATCGGGAACGAGATGATGTCGCCTGCCTTGACCTCGACCGAAGTGCCGTCATCAGTCGTGATGGTCGCGCGGCCCTCCAGAACGTGGAAGGTCTCGTTGCCGAAGAATAGCCACCGGAACGTCGCGGGCTGGACGTGCCACAGGCCTGACAGGTACGTCGGGTCGCCCTTCTCGTTCTTCTTGAGCCAGTGGACGCGCGGGACCGGGTCCCCGTCTAAGAGATCAGGCGCGTCAATGGGCATCGGCTCCCACAAAGAAGTCTTGACGGACGAGTAGGCGATGTTCCCCATGACGGCTTCCCTCTTGTGTTCGACGGCCCGCTCCCCGCGCCGGCCGGGGACGGTGCTGGCCGGCGCCCCGGCCTCGGCGCGGCAGAGCGATTCTAGGTGATCTACCAGGGCATCAGCAAAAGAGGCCATGCCCTTGTACTCGCGCGTGGCGCGCGGGATGCCCTTCACCACGGCCGTGAAGCGGCGCAGGCGGTCCGGGTCGGCGGTGACTTCCGCGACCGGGTTGACGTAGGTGCGGATCGTGAACAGGATGCCGCGCGTCTCGGGCAGCCGCGCGAAGACCTGCCGCTCGATCCGCAGGAAGCAGCGCTCGCCGGCGTTGTTTTGAGTGATGCCGCGCCGTGACGACACCCACTCGTGTGCGCGGGCAGGGGACAGGTTCAGACAGTCCGTGCTGGAAACGGTCCAGTTGACCCGCCCGGTAGGGCGGCCGGCTTTCAATCGCTGCATCATCAGGTTCGCGGGCCGGCCGATGCGCTCCAGGAACTGCGGAATGTCCTCGTGGATACGCAGGAAGTTCTGCCCCATCTTGTCGTCGAGGCACCACGAGGCCCCGAAGCACAGGTGCCCAGCGACGCAGACCGTGTCGCCGCCGCCGGGCGTCTCGGCCATCAGGATGAGGTCTTCTTGGACCTGGCGCCCCAGCCAGTCTAAAGGCGGTAAGGGCAGCGTATCCCGGTCGCCCAGGGTGAACGCGGTTTTCGTGCCGAGTAAGCGGTTGGTCCATGTCCAACGGTCGCCGTCAGTTTCCAGGCTGAAATGCTCGGCTGAGTGCTGCGCCATGTCTGTCAAGAGCAGGGCAACGCTTTCCCAGGCCAGCGGCTCTGCCTCGGGCGGGCACTGGAAGTAGTACCGATAATCCGAGGCCAGGATCTGATCTTTGAGGGCGAGTTCTTTCCAATACTCGCCCTCGTCCACCTCGACGAGCGGGCCGATGCCCGCGCGGGCGTTCATCGGCATGTCGTATTCGTCGTGCTCGAACGGGAAATAGCGCAGCATGATCTTTTCTAGCCCTCGCGGTGGATGACCTCGCGGCGTCCGCCCAGGTCGTCGTCACCCTCTTGCAGCTCCGGCAGGCCGGAACCCAGCCCCCCGGCGGAGAACGTCAGGGTGGGGCGCTTATCTTGCACCAAGCGCCGGTAGAAGTAGAACGGCACGAACAGCAGCATGATGGCGCTGCCGATGGGGATGACGAACAGGTTGAAGGCGTGCCCGAACAGGTGGACCGTCGCCACCGGTGCCGCGTCCCACTGAAGGCCGCCGACGATGAACAGGAAGGCGTTAAAAACCGTGATGACGACAGCCAGCGGCACGAAGAAGCCGGGCAGCTTGAAGGTGCGGACGGCGTCCGGCTGCGTCCGGCGCAGGATGACGTAGGCGGGCAGCAGCAGAAGCCAGACGATCAAGTAGCCGACGTTCGAGGCGGCGATCAGGTTGACCACGTTGTTCTTGAAGAGGAGCAGCATGACGATGGTGACGGCGGCGTCCACGAACATGGAGCCGACCGGGACGCCGAACTTGTTGATGGCGCCGAACTGCTTGATCATCTGGCCGTCGTGGGTCATCTGATACATAGAGCGTGACGAGCCGATGATCGTAGTCTGCACGCCGAGCAGGAGTGCCGTGATCAGCATGACCGAGACGATGATGCCGCCGACGTGTCCGAAGATGGCCTGGGCGGCAGGCAGGAAGGCGACCGAAGCATCCTGGGTCAAGACGCTGACCCCGACGATACCGAGCATGACGAAGGGCAGGACGGCGTAGGCGATGAAGCCGCCGATGGAGGCCGCCATCATGGCGCGCGGGGCGTCCCGGTGCGGATCTTTAAACTCGGCGATGGTCGTGGACGCCGACTCGATGCCGTAGGCGGACCAGAGCGCGACGAACATCCACTTGAACATCAGCATCCAGGAGGCGTGCGAATGCCAGGACCCGTTGAGCGGCTTGAAGGGGAACACGTTGCCGGCGTGGAACAGGGATGGGTGGAACACGGGCGACAGGATGATGACGGCCATTGGCCCGATGGCGCAGAAGGCCATGACGCCCGACGACCAGATGCCCGGCTTCAAGCCGACATAGTTGACGGCATATAGGAAGACCGCCATCCCGACGGCAGCGATCAGCACCTGGCCGTCGGTGAGGTGTGGAAGGAACGACTTCAAATAGCCCGCCGCCACAATCAGGTTGACCGGGATGACCGGCACCCAGCCGCACCAGTATCCCCAGTTGGCGATGGCACCGACGATGGGCCACTTGCGGAATGCCTCATGCGTGTAGACGGCCGTGCCGCCGCTCTTGTTGGGGTACATGGAGGCCATCTCGGCGATCATCAGGCACTGCAAAATACCGATGCTGATGACAAGTGACCAGACGAAGACGGAGGCCGGGCCGAGGTCCCCGGCGATTGCGCCCAATGACGTGGCGATAAGCAGGGCGCCGCCGAGCGAGACGACGAAGGCGGACTTCCAGGTGACGGACCGGGTCAGGACCGGCGGTGCGGCGGCTGGCGCGGCCGAAAGGGTGGTGGTACTCACAGTGTTTCTCCTCCGCGCCGGGAAGGGCGCGGACCAGCAGACGTGTCCGTCGCCGCGCCGGTGCGGGTGGGAAAGGAAACAAAGGGGGCCTACAGTGGCGGGCCGGCGTTCTTAAAGCGCGTTTTTCCAGATCTCCTTTTCTTTGGTGTCGAAGTTGTACAGCTTCTTGCCCGAGACGATCTTTTTGAAATCGGCGGGGGCCGCCTCCATGTTGGCTTCGGCCAGGGCGGCGGCCAGCAGGAGAATGTCTGCGTCGGTCAGGTCCGCCTGGATGGCGTCGCTGCCAAGAGCCTCGATGCGGCCCCGGACGTAGATTCGGCCCTCGTAGAGCGAGTCGCCCAGGGCCTCGCCCGTATCGCCGCCGACGATCAAGACGCCCTTCTGCATCATGAAGCCGGTCATGTAGCCGGCGTCGCCGCCGACCACCAGTGTCCCGCCCTTCATCGCCACGCCGCAGCGCGCCCCGGCGTTGCCTCCGACGATGACCGTGCCGCCGCGCATGGTCGCGCCCGCCGCCGAGCCGGCCGAGCCGGTGACCGAGACGCGCCCGCTCATCAGGTTCTCGGCCAAGCCCCAGCCGGCATCACCGGCGACCCGAACGTCCACGTCCTCACACAGCCCCGCGCAGTAGTAGCCGACGTGTCCCTCGATATGCAGCCGCAGCGGCGTCGTCAGCCCAACGGCGAGGTTATGGCGGCTGTCCGGATGCAGCAGGACCGCGGCAGCGTCGGGACTAAGCCGGGCCGTTTCTTGGAGGAAGGCGTTGATCTCTCGCGTCGTCCGCCCCTCACAGTCGAACGTTTTTATCCCTTCGCCCATACGCGCACCTCCCGCGGCTTGATTTCTTTGATCGTGACGTCCTGACCCAAGAGCCGGTGCAGGGCCTGCGGCTCCGAGGCCAGTGCCAATGTGCCGTCCGCCTCGCAGAACAACAGCGGCTTGGTGGCGAACGGGTCGCGCACGACCCCCAGGCCCTCGTTTGTCGCGACGATGAAGCTGTATGAGCCGTCCAGCTCGGTCCCCGCCGCCCTAAGTGCGTCCCCGAGCGTCAGGCCGCTGCTCATCTTGTCGCCGAGATAGGTCCCGATGATCTCCGAGTCGTTGCGGCTGGCGAACGAAAACCCGCGCGCTTCGAAGCGCTGGCGCAGCTTCAGATAGTTGGTGATGTGTCCGTTGTGGGTCACGGCAATATCGGGGAAAGGGCGACCCCAAAAGGGCTGGGCGTGGGCGGGGTCAATGCGGCTCTCAGTCGCGAGCCGTAGGTGTGCGATGCCGTGCGTCCCGACCAGCGGCACGACTTCCTCGGCCAGTGCTTCGGCGCGGCCGACGGCCTTGTGGACCCGCAGCGACTCGCCCGAGGAGGTCACGACCGCGCCCGGCAGGGCGGCCTCTAAAGCGGCAATCAGCTCGGAGTCGCTCGGCCCGGCACCTGCCCGGCGTGAGACGGCGAACCCGGCCCGCTCCAGCCTCAGCCCCGAGAGCACGCCCCCGCCAATCGCCAGCACCGTCTGCGGCTCCGGCAGGGCCATCTTCGGCGGCAGGACGACCTGGAACGTGATGACATTAGGCGCGGCCGGGCCGAAGACCGCAACGCCCGCCGAGTCGGCCCCCCGGTGCTGCAAGCAGCCCGCCAGCGTCATCAGGGCCGCGCCCACCGGGTGCGCCGCACTGCCGTCACGATAGAACACGCCCGCGATCCCGCACATGGCCTTAACCCTCCCAGAACGAACATCGGCGACAAAAAAAGACGCCCTTGCCTGTTTCGGATTCGCGACCTCGCGAAAAACAGGGCAGAGAGACGTCGTTGCCTGCTGCACAGAGTATACTAGTTGGGAACAGTTCGTTCTGGCCCTATTATAGCCTCGTTTTTCCGGTCTGTCAATGCCATCCGTAAAAATCTTTGACTCTTTATACGGCGAATAGTTTTGTGTTTGAGGCTTTACCCTAACAAATGGCAGAAAATAACTTAGACGAGATTGACAAACAGTTGTTAGCCCTGCTGGGCGGCGACGCCCGCGCCTCCGCCTCCGCCCTGGCCGAGAAGGTCGGTATGACGCGCCAAGCGGTCACGGAGCGCCTGGACCGGCTGAAGCGGGAAGGGGTGATCCAGCATTACACCGTCGCCGTGGACCCCGAGAAGATGGGCCTGAGCGTCCGCGCCTTCCTGGCCGTGACGCTGCTGCCGGCCTGCACGGACAAGCAGGAGGAGCATGTCATTGACCTGCTCCGCCGCTGCCCCTGGGTGCGCGAGTGCTACCGCGTGACCGGCGACGACTATTTCCAGGCTCGCGTCGTCGCCCCCGAGATCACCGAAGTGCGCCAGCTATTGCTGGATCTGCGCGCGACCGGCGTCGTCCAGTCTACACGGACGCTGCTGGCACTGGAAACGCTCTTCGAGAAGACGCCGGGGCAGTTTCTGGAATCGGCCCTGGGACTTGCCTAGAACGGGTGCGATCCGGCCCGTTTATTCCATCAGGACGGCCGGGTCGGCGCCGATGAAGCCGCGCAGGGTTTCCAAGTATTCGGGCCGCTCGGCCCGCTCGCATTGCGCCTGCGCCCGGCCCAGCCGGGCGGTGACGTCCAAGCGCAAGGCGGAGGAGAGCGGGTTGGGCTTGTTCAGGAAGAGGCGCAGGGCGCGGATGTGGCGGCGGGACAAGCGGACCTCGATGGCCTGCTGCGTTCGGAGGCGCTCCTGATACCAGAGGCTTTCCCAGAGCGACTCGCGGGTGAAGAGGGCGCGCAGAGCCGGGTCGCTGACCGCCTGGCCCTCGTAGACGCCGTCGCGCATGAGATGGAGCAGGGCGCGCAGCGGCGGGCAGGCGAGGGAAACCGAGCCGTCGTCAAAGTAGTTCTCGGCGATCTTCTTCTGGGTCTCGACGATGTTGTCAATGCCGTCCACGAACGAGGGCAGGTCTTGATCTTCGGGCCGGAGCATTTCGGGTGTGAACACGTCGTTGGGGTTATCGAAGACGATGCCGAAATAGGTCCGGACGAAGTCCGGCGTGATCCGGTAGCCGAGCCGGCTGGCGAAGACGGTCCGGCCAGCGTGCTCGAAGTCTTCCAATTTTTCGAGGTAGTGGTTGGCGATGAGGTACTGGGGGTCGCGCTCCGAAATCCCCATGCGCGACCAGATCTCGGGGATCAGGAGGCTGACGTCGTGGTCCACGCGCAGAAGCGGGCCGACGAACCCGGCGGCCGTGGCGAAGGCGTTGGCGCCGGTGAGGATATGTGAGACCAGGGCGTTGTTCAGGTCAATGATCGGCGGGAGGGCATTAAAGGGGCCTTTGGTCAGGGCGCCTTCCGACCCGGTGCCGGTCGTGGACGGGGACTTGCCGGTCAGGGAGCTGATCAGCTCCATGAACAGCTCGGGCGTCTCCTGATAATGGATCGGGTTGTAGACGGCCAGCGACCGGATGCCCGGCTCGGGCGGGTTGAGGCGCCGTCCGGGCAGGACGGCGTTGACCGGCGTGGGCAGGGGCTGATCAGGCGGCGTCTGCCGGTACAAGCGCATGCCGGTCTCAGAGAGGTAGGCGGGGCGCGCGTCCATCAGGTCGGCGCGGACCTGGAGAAAGCGTGGGTTCTTGGTGGGCTTGCCGTCTACGATGCGCGGGTGGGCGGACGAGACGAAATAGCCGGGCGCCTCGGCAGCCCGCCGAATGACTTCCTGCATGGGCGCCGTCCACTCGCCCAGCGTGATGGGCGAGGCGAGCAGCTTTTGGGCGTCCGCTTGTGTCAGCGGGGCGTAGTTCGAGAAGAAGTTGTCGGGCAGCGCGAAATGCGCCTCGGTGAGCTTGTCGTAGCCCCGGTGGATGGCCTCGTCGGGGCGCTGGAACAAGCGGCGCTCGGCGTTCTCGACGATCTTGAAACTCGCGGGACCCGCATAGCGGGGGTTCAAGTTGTGGAGGCGGTCGGCGGGGACGACGACCGAGGCGGTGATGTCGTCTTCCAATTGCAGCTTTTCGGCGGGGACGAAGTCGGAGCGCAGGGTGAAGATGCGCCAGTCGCCTTGGGCCGTGAAGCCGACGCGGGCGTAGTGGGCGACCAGTTTCTCGCCCCGGAACCGGAGTTCGTTGCCGGGCCGGCCGTTGACGACGTCCACGCTGAACTGCCCGCGCCAGTCGTCGCCCATTTCGGGCTGATAAAAGCGCTTGACGAGGTAGACCAGGTCGCGGATGGTGTGGGGGACTGACTCCAGCCACTGGTTGTATTCGTCCGTGTACAGAGTCGCGGACGGCGTGAGCAGCTTGATGACCGACCCGAGCGAGCGCTCCGGGCTGAGGACCGGGCGGCTGTCGCCGCCCGCCTGGCCCCGGAATCGGTCGGAATAATCGCGCGTCAGCAGGGCGGCGGCGGCGTCCATGTCCTTGTGGAAGTTGGCGACGAAGAACGGGGCGTGCAGGATCGAGTCGGAGATGGACTTCGAGATCTCCGACTTGCCGCCGCCCGAGACCGTGCTGGGCTTGTGGCACAATGTCCCCTCGGCCGTGGTCCCGATGAGCCGCCACTGGCCCGAGGCGGCTTCTTTCTCCAGCCGGATTTTATATCCCGCCGGCACCATGTAAGTGATCTTCGGGTCGAGCGGCAGCGAGTGCCGGCCGCTGAGGTTCTGCCAGCAGACGGTTTGCGTATTCAAGTTGATCTCGACGTTCTCAGAAACATAATAGAGGTCCGGGTGTCGTTTGTCAACGCCGTAGCCCTCCTTCTGGATGTCCATCTGCGCGCCGAACTGCCGCCGGACGTCCTCGAATGTGTGCCTGGACTTGGGCAGGTGGGTGGCGACGCTGAACAGCTTGCCCAGGTCGTACTGCGGGTGGACGAAGGCGCCGCCGGCGTGTTCTTCTTCGACCATGCCGAGGAGATTGGCGGCGAAGCTCGCCTGAGTCTTGACTTCTTTCTTGCAGTAGCCGTAGTAGTTGTCGGCGATGACCGTCACCATGACGCCCTGGGCGTCGCGGGCGGTGACTTTGAAGGCGTCGCCGTCGTTGTACAGCTCGTCCGGCCCGGCCCAGCACATCCGGTCGCGCTTTTGGCGGTCCGAAGCGTCGTCGAAGTGGGGCAGGCCGAGCGACTTCTTGGTCAGGGTCGTCAGATGGGGGGCGAGGATGACGTAGCCGGTGTGCCCGGTCCAGCCCTCGATGTCCAGGCCGGCGTCGCTTTCGGGGAGGTGCGGGTCGCCGCCGTTGCCGAAGATGCGCTCGATGAAGTCTACGTTGCTGACCAGGTTGCCGGGGACGAGGAACCGGACTTCCATGGTCTTTCGCACCGTGACGCCGGGCACGCCAGGCACGACGAGGGGGCGGGTCATCAAGGAAACGAAGGTTTCGACGGGGTGTTCACTTCGAGACGTGAAGGGCAGCTGGAGCAGCGCGCGCGGGGCATCCAGGGCGGCCCGCAGCAGCCCGGCGAAGGCGGCTTTGGGGACGGAAACCTTGTCGAAGGGAACGGGCGCCCCCTCTTCGGCGACGTGAAAGACGCCCTGCGTGGTCCGGCGATCGCTCTTGGGGTTGTGCAGGACGCCCTGGCCGTGTCCGAGCCGGTAGGAGCTGACGATGTCCGACTCAAAATGATCGTGGCCTTCCGGCAAAGACAGCTCGCGGGCCATGCCGGGCCGGTCGAGGATGAAACTCTGGCCCAGGCCGGGCAGCTTGATCGGCGGGTCGGGGCTTACATCGGCCAGATAGCGGTCCAGGAACGCCTGCGCGCGGGCGTCAATCGGACTCGGCTCGGCGTAGGACAGCCGGATGCGCTCCTTGAGGTGCGCGACGACCTCATGGGGGATGGTGAGGCGTGAGACGAAATCGTCTTGCCCCATCTCCCCGCCCGAGACCATCAGCTTGAGCTTGATGTAGTCGTTGAGTTCCTGGCGATCGCCGGCGGGGGTTGGGGTTGTCATAGCAGGGGTTGGGGTTGTCATAGGGGATGGGTTCCATAAAAAGAGGCCCCCGGCCCAGGCACGCGCGCGCGTGTCAGGGCCGGGGGCTTCATCGCCTCGGAAGTGAAAGGTCGGGGCTGAATCGTTAAGGCAAGCTCGTCTCGCCCATCAAATAGCGGTCGCACTCGCGGGCCGCCTCGCGGCCCTCGTTGAATGCCCAGACGACCAGGCTCTGGCCGCGCCGGGCGTCGCCCGCCGCGAAGACGCCGGGGAGGGAGGTCGTGTACCGGCCGTAGTCGGCCTTGACGTTGGAGCGGGCGTCCTGCTCGATGCCGAGCTGCTTGAGCAGGCCGTCCTCAGGACCAAGAAAGCCCATCGCCAGCAGAACGAGATGGGCCGCCGAGACCTTCTCGGAGCCGGGGACCTCGACGGGGACGAAGCGGCCTTTCTCGTCCTGCTGCCAGTCAAGTTCAACGGTGTGGACTTCCTTAACGTTACCGTTCTCGTCGCCGACGAACTTCTTGGCCGTGGTGTTGTAAACGCGCGGGTCGTTGCCGAAAACGGCCAAGGCTTCTTGCTGACCGTAGTCGAGACGGTAGACTTTCGGCCACTGCGGCCAGGGGTTGTCCAGGGCGCGCGCCGCTGGCGGCTTGGGCAGCATTTCGAGCTGAACGAGGCTATGGCAGCCGTGGCGCATGGAGGTCCCGACGCAGTCGGTACCAGTATCGCCGCCGCCGATGACGACGACGTCCTTGCCCTCGGCAGAGACGAAGTCGCTGTTCGGCTGGCCCGTCAGGACGTTCTGAGTGTTGGCCGTCAGGAAGTCCATGGCGTAGTGAATGCCCTTGAGGTCGCCGCCCTCGATGCCGGACAGGCCACGCGGCTTGGTCGCGCCGGTCGCAAGGACGACGGCATCGAACTCCTTCATCAGACGGTCGGCGGCGTAATCCTTGCCGACCTCCATGTCGGTGAGGAAGGCGATGCCCTCCTGCTCCATCAAGTCCACGCGCCGGTCCACCAGCTCCTTTCCCAATTTCATGTTGGGAATGCCGTAGGTCAGCAGGCCGCCGATGCGGTCGCCTCGCTCGAAGACCGTCACCAAATGACCGGCCTTGTTAAGCTGGGCGGCGGCGCACAGGCCGGCCGGCCCGGAGCCGATGACGGCGACGCGCTTGCCGGTGCGCGTTTCGGGCGGCTCGGGGACGATCCAGCCTTCCTCCCAGCCCTTGTCCACGATGGCGCACTCGATGTTCTTGATCGTGACTGGCGGCCCGGTGATGCCAAGCACGCACGCCCCCTCGCAGGGCGCGGGGCAGACGCGGCCGGTGAACTCGGGGAAGTTGTTGGTCTTGTGCAGCCGGTCCAAGGCTTCGTGCCACAGGCCACGGTAGACCAGGTCGTTCCACTCGGGGATGAGGTTATTGATTGGGCAGCCGGACGTCATGCCGTTGAGCAGACTCCCGGTGTGGCAGAAGGGGATGCCGCAGTCCATGCAGCGCGCGCCCTGCTCGCGCAGCTTCTTCTCGCCGAGGTGCAGGTGGAACTCTTTCCAGTCCCGGATGCGGTCTGTCGCCATGCGGTCCAGGGGGAGTTCGCGCAGGTATTCGATGAAGCCCGTGGGTTTGCCCATGTGTGATTTCCGTGTCTTCTAAAGTGGCCTTAAGACCACAGCAACAATCCTAACCGCCGCCCGCCCGTGCTGTGCTGCGCGCGTTGTCCTCGAAAGCCGCCAGTAGGGCCTCCTCGCCGCTGAGGCCCGACGCCTCGACGCGGGCGATGGCCTCCTGCATCCGCTTGTAATCGTGCGGGATGACTTTGACGAACTTCGGCACCGTTTCTTCCCAGCGGTCCAGCAGGCCCGAAGCATAGTCGGCGCCGGTGTACTCGACGTAGCGCCGGATCATCTGGCGGACCTCCTCGATCTCGGCCAGGTCCTCCATCTTTTCCAGGCCCACCATCTGCTTGTTGCAGCGGGTGGAAAAGTCGCCGTCCACGTCCAGGACGTAGGCGATGCCGCCGGACATGCCCGCCGCAAAGTTGCGGCCGGTCTTGCCGAGCACGATGACGCGCCCGCCGGTCATGTACTCACAGCCGTGGTCGCCAACGGCTTCCACGACGGCGTTCGCGCCGGAATTACGGACCGCGAACCGTTCGCCCGCGCCGCCCCGGATGTAGACCTCGCCAGCCGTCGCGCCGTACAGGGCGGTGTTGCCGATGATGATGTTCTCGCGCGGCACGAAGGTCGAGCCTGCGGGTGGGGTGATGACGATCTTGCCGCCGGACAGGCCCTTGCCCAGATAGTCGTTGGCGTCACCCTGCAAAAGCAGCGTCATGCCAGCCGGGATGAAGGCGCCGAAGGACTGGCCCGCCGAGCCGTTGAAGCTCAGCTTGATGGTGTCCTCAGGCAGCCCCTCCGCGCCGTGTCGCCGGGTCAGCTCGCTGCCGACGATGGTGCCGACGACGCGGTTGGTGTTCTTGATCGGCAGGACCGCCTCGACCTTTTCGCCGCGCTCCAAAGCTGGGGCGCAGAGGGCCAGAAGCGTCGTGTTGTCCAGCGCTCCTTCCAGGCCGTGGTCCTGCTCCATCTGCTTGAAGCGGCCCACTTCCGGCCCGACTTCGGGCTGATAGAACAAGTGCGAGAAGTCCAGGCCACGCGACTTCCAGTGGTCCACGGCCTTTTCGGCTTCGAGCCGTTCGGTGTGGCCGACCATCTCCAGGAGGGTGCGGAAGCCCATCTGGGCCATGATCTCGCGGACCTCCTCGGCGATGAAGCGCATGAAGTTGACGGCATGGGCCGGGTCGCCCGTGTAGTTCTTCCTCAGCTCAGGGTTCTGGGTGGCGACGCCGACCGGGCAGGTGTTGAGGTGGCAGACCCGCATCATAATGCAGCCCAGCGAGACCAGCGGGGCGGTGGCGAATCCGAACTCCTCCGCGCCGAGCAGGGCGGCGATGACGACATCCCGGCCCGTCTTGAGCTGGCCGTCGGTCTCGACGGCGATGCGCGAGCGCAGGTTGTTCAGGACCAAGGTCTGGTGCGTCTCAGCCAGGCCAAGCTCCCAGGGGATGCCGGCGTGCTTGATGGAGGTCTGCGCGGATGCGCCCGTCCCGCCGTCGTGGCCGCTGATCAGGACGAGGTCGGCCTTGGCCTTGGCGACGCCCGCCGCGATGGTGCCGACGCCGACCTCGGCAACCAGCTTGACGCTGATGCGGGCCTTCGTATTGGCGTTCTTCAGGTCATGGATCAGCTCGGCTAGGTCTTCGATTGAGTAGATGTCGTGGTGCGGCGGCGGCGAGATCAGGCCGACGCCGGGCGTCGAGAACCGGACCTTCGCGATCCAGGGATAGACCTTGGAGCCGGGGAGCTGGCCGCCCTCGCCGGGCTTGGCCCCCTGCGCCATCTTGATCTGAAGCTCCTGGGCGTTGACCAGGTAGTGCGATGTGACGCCGAACCGGCCCGACGCAACCTGCTTGATGGCGCTGCTGCGCGAGTCGCCGTTGGCGTCCGGGATGTAGCGGGCCGGGTCTTCGCCGCCTTCGCCCGTGTTGGACTTGCCGCCGATGCGGTTCATAGCGATCGCCAGAGATTCATGCGCCTCGATACTGATGGAGCCGTAGGACATGGCCCCAGTCTTGAAGCGCTTGACGATCTCGGTCCAGGGTTCCACTTCGGCCAGTGGGACCGGCGTCGCGGCGGGCTTCAAGCTGAGCAGGCCGCGCAGGGTGGCCCGCTTTTCGAGTTGTTCGTTGACCAGGCCCGAATACTCCTTGAAGACAGCATAGTTACCGGTCCGGACAGCCAGCTGGAGCTTGTGGACGGTCTGCGGGCTGAACAGGTGGTACTCGCCGTCCGCGCGCCACTGGTACTGACCGCCGGCATCCAGGGAGTGCGGGTGGCCGCCGCGGACGG
This sequence comes from Armatimonadota bacterium, assembly GCA_031421335.1. Taxonomy (GTDB): domain Bacteria; phylum Armatimonadota; class Armatimonadia; order Armatimonadales; family Capsulimonadaceae; genus JANXMY01. The sequence goes on along the minus strand of JANOOM010000215.1, from coordinate 2,188 downwards.
GGAAGGCGCGGGCGTGACGGACGGTCGCCTCGTGTGCGAGGACGTCCATGCCGACGCCGCCGATGCGGGACGCGGTGCGGGTGAAGTAGCGATCTATGACGGACTTGTGCAGGCCGATGGCCTCGAAGATCTGCGCGCCGCAGTAGCTCTCGATGGTGGAAATGCCCATCTTGGAGATGACCTTGACGATGCCCTTGACGGCGGCCTTGGCGTAGTTCTTCTTAGCATCATCCGGGGTGACGTCGCGCAGCAGGTTCTCGCGGATGGCGTCGTCAATGGTTTCGAAGGCGAGGTAAGGGTTGATGGCGGCGACGCCGTAGCCGACGAGCAGAGAGAAGTGATGCACCTCGCGCGGCTCACCCGACTCGAGGACCAGGCCGATCTGCGTCCGGGTCCCCTGGCGGATCAAGTGGTGATGCAGGCCCGCGCAGGCCAGCAGCGCGGGGATGGCTGCGTGGTCGTGGTCCAGCCCCCGGTCCGACAGGATCAGGATGTTTTGGCCCGCCGCGATGGCGGCGTCGGCCTGGGCGCAGAGGGCGTCCATGGCGGCCACGAGTTCTTCCGCACCGCCCCCCGCCGGGAACAAGATGGGCAGCGTGACGGACTGGAAGCCGGGCCGGTCTATCTGGCGCAGCTTGGCGAGGTCGTTGTTGGTCAGGATGGGCGAGCCGAGCGCGATCAAGTTGCAGTTCGCGGGCTTTGGGTCCAGCAGGTTGCGCTCGGTGCCGATGGTCATGGCTGACGACGTGACGAGTTCCTCGCGGATGCAGTCAATGGGCGGGTTGGTGACCTGGGCGAAGAGCTGCTGGAAGTAGTTGAACAGCGATTGCGGCTTGTCTGAGAGGACGGCCAAAGGCGTGTCGTTGCCCATCGAGCCGGTGGCCTCGGCGCCGAGCCGGGCCATGGGCGCCATGAGAATCCGCAGGTCCTCGAACGTGTAGCCGAAGGCCTGCTGGCGCTGCAAGACGGTCTCGTGCGTGGTCGTCGGCACGTCCTTCGGCTCGGGCAGGTCGGACAGCTTGACGAGGTTCTCGTCGAGCCACTCGCGGTAGGGGTTCTCGCGGGCGATGCTTTCTTTGATCTCCTCGTCGGCAACGATGCGGCCCTGGACGGTGTCCACTAGGAACATGCGGCCCGGCTGGAGGCGGCCCTTGGACAGAACGCGCTCGGGCGCGATGTCCAGGACACCGACTTCGGAGGCCATGATGACCAAGTCGTCCTTGGTGACGTAGTAGCGCGATGGGCGCAGACCGTTCCTGTCCAGGACGGCGCCGATCTGGACGCCATCGGTGAAGCCGATGGACGCGGGTCCGTCCCACGGCTCCATAAGACAGGAATGGTACTCGTAGAAAGCCTTCTTCTCCGCGCTCATGCTCTCGTGGCCGGTCCACGGCTCCGGGATCATCATCATCATCGCGTGCGGCAGAGACCGGCCCGAGAGGGTCAGGAACTCCAGGCAGTTGTCGAACATGGCCGAGTCGCTGCCCTCATCGTTGATGATCGGCAGCATCTTGGGCAGGTCCTCGCCGAACAGGGCCGAGGCGAACTGCACCTGCCGGGCGCGCATCCAGTTGACGATGCCCCGCAGCGTGTTGATCTCGCCGTTGTGGGCGATCATGCGGTATGGGTGCGCGCGCTCCCAGGACGGGAAGGTGTTGGTGCTAAAGCGCGAGTGGACCAGGGCCAAGGCACTCTCCAGAGCGGGGTCGGCGAGGTCGGGGTAGAAGTCTTCCACCTGCTCCGGCATCAGCATCCCCTTGTAGACAAGGGTGCGGGCTGAGAGACTGGGGATGTAAAACTTGTCGCTGCCACCGTAGCCTTCCTTGCGGACGGTATGGGCAGAGCGCTTGCGGATAACGCACAGCTTGCGCTCGAAGTGGGCGTCGTCGGTGATGTTCTCGCCACGCCCGATGAAGAACTGCCGGATGAAGGGCTGGGCGGCGATGGCAGACTCGCCCAGCGCGGAATTGTCGGTCGGCACGTCGCGCCACCCAAGGAACTTCTGGCCCTCTTCCGCCGTGACCGCCTCGAGGATGTCTATGCAAGTCTCGCGCATGGCAGCGACGGGCGGCAGGAAGGCCGTGCCGACGCCGTAAAAGCCGGCGGGCGGCAGGGTGACGCCTTTGAGCGCCATCTCCCGGACGAGGAAGGTGTGCGGGACCTGGAGAAGAATGCCCGCGCCGTCGCC
>JANOOM010000214.1:0-2723 GCA_031421335.1 Armatimonadota bacterium | reverse complement strand
TGATGCCCTGGCTCCTGCCGACGTGCCTGGTCAGGCTCTCCCGGCACTCATGCATCACCGAGGCGCTGTGAGGGATGTAATCATGGTTGGTCTTGAACCGAAGGCCGACAGCCTTGTCGAGCAGAGCGTCAAGACGTTCCTGCTTGTAAGTGATGGTGAAGCCCACGGCCGCCGAGAACCGGCTGAGTGAGGTCCCGCTGACGCTCACGCACCAGGCATTCGGAGCGAAGCGGACGCGGCTGGAAAGAATGCTAATTGACAGGAGAAGCTGCTGTACTTGTTCTGCCAGGACCGGCGACGCGGTGACGAGTCGGCAGGCCCGGATTGTCCCCCTGCCGGCGCTCCCGTCGGTGTCGAACAGCCCGCGCAGGAAGGCCGACTTGATCGCGGCTGATGCCCGGAAGATACCCGCGGGGACGGATTTCGCGTCCGCTTTTGAGTAGCCTAGCCCGAGGCGAAAGAGCCACTCGCGGAACGCTTTGGAGACGACGTAAAGCCGCGTCGCATTTCGCCCGGCACTGCGATAAGTGCAGACGCGCAGCCTATAGCTTTCGAGGAGGGCCTGATACCGACACAACACTTCACGGTCCTGATTGGTGAAGTCAACTGTCCCGTCTTTCTGGTCACGGTACGAGCCATCGCCGACGGTGGCCCCCAGGAACCAGGCGAGGTCTTCATCGAGCACGCACGGCAGGCGGAGCGTCTGCCGCCCAAGGCCTGCCTGGATTTCGGGCAAGGAGACCTCAGATTTGGGGTCAACGACGTTCCGGCTGAGGCAGACGGCATCACCGGCGCGCAGGTCTCGGGCGGCGGTATATTCGGGGGCGCCGCCGGTGCAGGCGAGCAGGGGGTGTTCCTCGGAGACGTCAATCCGGTAGCCCATGCGCGTCACGATCCGCACGACCGGCTTACTGCCCGTCGGGATCACGTCGAGTACCGGCCTTGGGGTATGGTCGCTCGTGTAGACGAGGTCGCCGACTTGTAAATCTTTGATGGCCACAAGGCCGCGCTCCTGCGTGGAGACCTTCTCATCTTGGGAGATGCACTTGTGGATTGAAACCGCGTGCGCCATAACTAGTTCGTCCATGTCGGCGAACTCGTAGAGGACTTCGTTCATTCCCTGAGCGTCGGGGAAGGAGACGACCAGCGTCTCATCTTCGAGGCTGATGGCCGAGACCGCGCCGATGTCGCCGTTGTAGACGAGTTTGTCGTAGTTGTTGACGATCTGCATCACGCGGTCGCCGACCCGGAACAGGCGCGAGCCGCGCTGGACCTCGTCCTTGCCGGGTGCGGCGGGGTTCAGGGCCTCCTGCAAGCGCGTGTTGAGGTAGGCGGCCCCCGCGCTGCCGCGCTGCATCGGCGTCAGGACCTGGATGTCGTGCGGGGCGTAGCCGCGCTTGGGGAGGCTTTTAGCGACCACAGCGACCACCTTATCGGCGACTTCTTCGGCTTCCTCGGCTTTCAAGTAGGCACAGTCGCGGTTCTCGCTCGGCGGCGGCAGGGAGGGCATCCGGCCGGCGTTGATGGCGTGGGCGTTGGTGATAATCAGGCTCTCGGCGGCCTGACGGAACACCTGGGTCAAGCGGGACACTGGAACGGACCCGCTCTCGATCAGGTCGCGCAGGACGTTCCCAGGACCGACCGAGGGGAGCTGGTCCACGTCGCCGACGAAGAGGATCTGGGCGCCCTCCGGCACGGCCTTCAGCAGCGAGTAGGTCAGCACCATGTCCAGCATGGAGCTTTCGTCCACGATGAGCACGTCGCATTCCAGGGGCGTTTCTAAATCCCGCTTGAAGCCGCGTTTTTCGGGGTCGAACTCGAGCAGCCGGTGGACCGTCCGCGCCTCGCGGCCCGTGACCTCGCTCATGCGCTTGGCGGCCCGGCCGGTCGGCGAGGCCAGCAGCACGTCTTTCTTGAGCGCTTCAAAAGCCGTCACGATAGCCTTGGTGGTGAAGGTCTTGCCGACGCCCGGCCCGCCGGTCATGATAGCGAACCGGGACAAGAGGGCCGTGCTGACGGCTCCACGCTGCTCTTCGGAGAGCGGAAACCCGTTCTTCTCGCAGAGTGCCGAGAGCCATCCCTCGAACTTCTGGGCGTCCGGGGGCTGCTTCAATGGGGTCGCCAGCAGCTTCTTGATGCGGTCGGCCAACCCGATCTCCACCTTGTGCAGCGACGGGGTGTAGACTGCGACTTCGGTCTGGCCCAGAAACATCGCTGGCTCGGAGATTAGGCGGCCCGAGCCGGTCAAAGCGACGAGCGCGGCGCTGACATCCCCCACCCCGAGTATCTCGGCCGCCTTAGCGGTCAGCTCCAGCTCGGTCAGGAAGGCGTTGCCGCCCGACTCGACGGCCTCATTGAGCACATAGACTACGCCGGCCTCGATGCGGCGCGGGTCGTCCTCGGCGATGCCGATGGCCCGCGCGATCTTGTCGGCACTCTTGAAGCCGATGCCCCAGATGTCTGAAGCGAGCTGGTAAGGGTTCTTCTCGACGACCTCAATAGACTTCGCGCCGTAAGCGCGGTAGATCTTGACGGCATAAGCGGGCGAAACGCCGTGCGCTTGGAGGAACAGCATGATGTTCCGTATTTCGCGCTGGTCCTTCCACGCCTGCGTGATCTTCGTCACCGTCTTTTCGCCGATGCCCGGCACTTCCAGCAGCTTGCGCGGGTGGTGCTCGATGATGTCCAGGGCCTGGTCGCCGAACTTATTGACGATGCGCTTG
>JANOOM010000213.1:0-5401 GCA_031421335.1 Armatimonadota bacterium | reverse complement strand
GTAAGAGCGGGCCGTGGCCCCGCCGGCCTTCGCCAGGACGTTGGTGATGGCCGCCGTCAGGCTGGTCTTGCCGTGGTCCACATGCCCGATCGTCCCGATGTTCACGTGCGGCTTCGAACGGTCAAACTTCGCTTTTGCCATGAGCTAACTTCCTCGTTTGTTTCGTCTGTATTCTTTGGTTTCTGGTGCCCCTGAAGGGAATCGGACCCTTGGCCCCTTCTTGACGAAGAGGCTCACCCAGCTTTGGAGCAATCGCCAATGATTATACCCGGTGGGCCGCGCGAATGCAACCCTGCTTCCGCCAAGATTCTGCTTGACAGCGAAACGAAAAGGCCCTATACTTGGCCCGACTACGGTCCGCACACAAAGGAGACCAGCATGATCCAGGACGTTGATGAGACTTTGAGCGCTCTGTTGTCCGCCGAGCTGAGTACGATCCCCGGCTGCGGCATCACCGGCAAGAGCCAGATCACCTTCGACTCGCCGTCCGTGGCGGAGGGCCTGCCGCCCGACTCGCCGCGCCTCAACCTCTACTTGTACGACGTCCGCGAGAACCACTCGGCCCGCGAGAGTGGCCTGCGGCTCACCCGCAAGCCGGGCGAGGATGCCGTCGGCGTGCGGCGCGCGCCCATCAACCTCGACCTCTCCTACCTCGTCACGGCCTACAGCGGCTCGGACGCGGCCCTGGAACACCGCCTGCTGTCGGACGCCCTGGCCGTGCTGCTCCGCTCCCAGGACATCCCTCGAGAGTTTCTTCGGGGCGTCCTGGAAGAACAAGGCGCCACGCTCGCCGTGGCCCAGCCGGACCACCTCGCCAGCGCCGACCCGCCTGCTCTGTGGCAGGCACTGGGCGGGCGGATGCGGCCGGCCTTAAGCCTCGTCATCACGGCGCAGTTCAACCCCTACGAGACGCGCTGGACCAGGGTGGTGCGCGAGATGGTCATCGGCGTCGGGCTGGGGACGCCGCCACACGGCCCCCAGAGGCCCCTGGACCTGTCCAGCATCCGGGTCGGCGCAGCGGGCGTCGTGCTCGACCAGGTTTCGGAAACGCCACTGGTGGGCGCCCTCGTGTCCATGGAAGGCCGGGCGGGCGAGGCCGCAACCGACGTGCGCGGCTTCTTCTCGCTGCTGAACCTGCCGCCCGGACCGCAGACATTGCGGATCAGCCGCGCGGGCTACCGCAGTCAGGAGGCGAAAATCGTGGCGCCCGCGCTGGGACACCCCGAGCAGCTTGAGCCATGCATCATCGCACTCCAGCCGGTCGGCGACGAGGAGCGCGCGCTCGAAACGGCCACGCAGTGGGCGGCGGCCGGTGGGCGGACCGGCATTGCCGACGAGGGCCGTCTGTTCCACGCCTCTCTTTCCGGCGTGCTCCGGCGTGCGGACGGCCGTCCCGCCGCCCATGTGAGCGTGGAAGCGGGCGGCAAGCGGACCACGACCGACGCCGACGGCATCTACTGCTTTCTTGACCTGCCCCCCGGCCCGCACACCGTCGTTTCCGGCCTGCCGGGCGCCGCAAAAAAATCTTCGTGATAGCGCCACATGTCATTGACAAAGCCCGAAAGGAGTGATACAATCACCGTAGTGCCCCCCATAGTGGCACCCCTGCAAGACCTAAAGACACTGTAAGACGCTGTAAGACCTGTACGACCAACTCGCCGGCCCATTTCGCACGGTTACACACAGATCGGTTGGACACAAAAGACGCCTCACCTTCCCCGAAGAGGTGTTGCGCCCGGTGGTCCGAGTCAGGTGCCGCAGTACGTTCGCCCCACCTCTCTTCGATACTCGCTTTCGCCTTAGTTGTACTGGAACGCCCGCGCCCGAGCCGCCGGAGTCAGCGCCCCCTATCGGCGCCCCCACTCCCGACTGCCTGGCGCGTCTTCCTGCCGCCCTGTCGTAGTTGTTACACTGCCCAACGCTGAACTACCACCAAATGGCCGTCACAAAGGAGCGCCCCAATGCCAGAGTATCTCGCCCCAGGATTGTTCGTCGAGGAGATCGACGGCGGAAGTAAGCCCATCGAAGGCGTCGGCACCAAAACAGCCGCCTTCATCTACCCCTGGATCAAGATCGCCGATCCCGTCAACAAGGGCCAGCAGATCTTCGTGCCGCCGTCCGGCCACATGGCGGGCGTCTGGGCGCGCGTCGGCAGCGAGCGCGGCGTCCACAAGGCCCCCGCCAATGAGGCTGTCATGGGCGCGGTCGGCATGGAAGTGCAGGTCACCAAGGGCGAGCAGGAGATCCTGAACCCCAACGGCCACGCGCGCCCTCACAGGGGCGGCTCACCCGCAGCGTCTTCGGAAACCACATGTTGCTCAGTCCTTCCTTCGGTCCCTAGGGCTAGGCACGAGTCCGCGGGGCCGGGCACCAGGGACCGCCGGAGGGCCACTCTGGGCGGGTCTCCGGTCGTCGAAATCAGCGCCGGCGCACGAGTGTGACGCCGGGTACAGCAAGACTTACTGGGTTAAAGCGGGACGTATTATTTGGTTTGGGTCGAACTTGGGGTGGTACATTGTGCGGACATGAACAACAGAAGCATCAGCACACAAACCATCTTAACATAGAAATAGGGGGATGTCAAGGAAACGAGGGAAAATAACAAGGCTGACTGTATGAGGCCAATTCAGCGCAGCCGCACTGCTTCACCCTCAGCGCCGGTCGGGATCTCCGGGAGATCGGCCACCTGCACGGCCGCGGCCTGCTCGACATCCCTTTCAGTCGCCCACCCCTGCCAATGTGCTATAATAGAATACGGAACGGGACAAGGATGGGAAGCACGCACGGACGCTTGGCAGTTGTGGCAGGAGATGGCCCACGAGTCGGAAGAAGCCGCCCGACTGGTGGAGGCCGGCGGTTGCCTCCGTTCGAGGGCCAGCCGATACTACTACGTCCTTACTAATCGGTGACGGCGCGGCTGCTCCACCGCGGGCTGACGCCACCGCTAGACCGGGAGGCGTGGAGTCACGAAGAAACGCCAAGTCTTTTACAGGACCATTTGCGGACACTGATACGCTCCAGCGACAGGCGAAACGATCTCTCAGATCGCCTCACAGCGCTTTATTGGCTGCGCCTAAATGCCGACTACCGAGGCGTCCGGCCGGTGGTCTCTGTCCAGGTCGTCAGGGCCGGTCGAGATGCACGCTTTATTCTGCGCGCGGCGGATGAGAAATTAACGCAAATTGGGACCATTCAGCAAGCGGTGGATTGGGTTAAACACGAAGCCAAAGCGCGTCATGTGGTGGCGGTGATTCCTTCGGGACAGGCCGAGGAACGCCGGGGCACTACTACACATTCCTTATGATTCCTGTCGAAATCCCTGGGCTGGAAGCGAATGAGTCCCTCCAAATGCTCGGCAAGATCCAGAACAACTGGAACAACCAGGACCCGCGTCCGGAGAAACTGCTGTTTTTGTATCCAGCGGGGGTTCCACAGTACGCAGTATAACTATGCACTACGACTATGACGTGATAATCATCGGGGCGGGCCACGCCGGGGCCGAGGCAGCCCTCGCCGCCGCCCGGATGGGCGCCCGAACTCTCTGCCTCACTCTGTCTCTCGACAAGGTAGCGCTGATGCCCTGCAACTGCTCCATCGGCGGCCCGGCCAAGGGTCATTTGGTGCGCGAGGTGGACGCGCTCGGGGGCCAAATGGGGATCAACGCGGACACAACCCTGACCCACATCCGCATGCTGAACACGGGCAAAGGCCCCGCCGTGCAGGCCATCCGCGCCCAATGCGACAAGGACGCCTACAGCCGGACTATGCGGCGGACACTCGAAGCGGCCCCCAACCTGAGTCTGCGTGAGGGCATGGTCGAGGGCCTCATCGTCGAGGACGGCACAGTCGTCGGGCTGAAGACAGCGGGCGGCGAGACCTTCCGGGCCAAAAGCGTCGTCATCACGACGGGGACATTCCTGCGCGGGCTGATGCACCGGGGCGCGGAGCAGACGGCGGGCGGGCGACTCGGCGAGAAAACCGCCCTCGCCCTCTCCGAGACGCTGCGCGGGCTGGGGTTCCCCACCCTCCGGCTCAAAACCGGGACCACGCCGCGCATTGATAAGAAGTCCGTGAATTTTGCGAAAACGAACCCTATCGAGTCCGAGCCGGACACGCCGCCGTTCAGCTTTCTGCACGCCGAAATTGACAAAACGAACCTCCTGCCTTCCTGGCTGACCTACACCAACGAGCGCACCAAGGCGATCATCGAGGCCAACCTGCATCAGTCCGCCATGTACGGCGGCATGATCGAGGGTCTGGGGCCGCGCTACTGCCCGTCCATCGAGGACAAGGTCGTCCGGTTCAGCGCCCGCGACAGCCATCAGGTCTTTCTGGAGCAGGAAGGCTGGAACACCGACTCGCTCTACGTCCAGGGCACCAGCACGTCCCTCCCCGCCGACGTCCAATTGGAGTTCCTGCACACCATCCCCGGCCTGGAAGAGTGCGTCATGCTCGTGCCGGGCTACGCCGTCGAGTACGACGCCGTGCCGCCCACCGAGCTGACCCACGCCCTCATGACCAAGCGGCTGGCCGGCCTGTTCCTCGCCGGCCAGATCAACGGCACGTCGGGCTATGAGGAGGCGGCGGGCCAGGGCCTCATGGCCGGCGCGAACGCCGCTTTGTACGCTTTGGGCCGCGCTCCGTTCGTCTTGAAGCGTTCCGAAGCCTACCTCGGCGTGATGATTGATGACCTGGTCACCAAGGGCGCCGACGAGCCGTACCGTCTGCTCACCTCGCGGGCCGAGTACCGCCTGCTGCTGCGCCAGGACAACGCCGACCTGCGCCTGACCGCCAAGGGCCGCGCCGTCGGCCTGGTCCCCGATGACCGCTGGGACCTGTTCACCCGCAAGCGCGATCTCATCTTCGCCGAGACGAATCGTTTGGATACGACGCACGTCAGCGGCGCGGACAACGCCCGGCTCTCAGATCATGCCCTGCTGCCCGTCACCCAGCGCGTGCCGCTGTCCGACCTCCTCAAGCGCACCGGTGTGGGCTACGCGGCCATCGCCGCCCTCGCCCCCGTCCTGCCCGCCCCCCTGCCGCGCGCCGTGACGGAGCAGGTCGAGATCGGCTGCAAGTACGACGGCTACATCCGCCGCCAGTCCGCCCAGGTCGAGATGGCGGGCCGCCGCGAGGACGTCCCCATCCCCGCCCTCTTCGACTTCCGCGCCATCCGCACCCTCTCCAACGAAAGCCGCGACACCCTCTCCCGCGTCCGCCCCGTCTCGCTGGGCCAGGCCGCCCGCGCGCCCGGCGTCACGCCGGCCGACATCGCCATCCTGAGCGTCTACTTGGAGCAGCAGCGGCGGAGACAGGTCCCTACCGCTCGGGTATCTTAACGAACCGGGGCAGGCGACTTCCTGCCGATGGCCTGGCGGAACTTCGGGTCATCTCGGACGCC
>JANOOM010000212.1:0-11525 GCA_031421335.1 Armatimonadota bacterium | reverse complement strand
CGCTCGGTCAACTTACGCCAGGTGGCCCAATCGTCTTCCGCCAAGCCGTCCTCGATGGAGATGATCGGGTACTTCTCGACCAGGTCGGCATAATAGTCCACGATCTGGTCCCCGGACAGGCTGCGGCCTTCCCCTTTGAGGATGTACTGACCATCGCTGTAGAACTCGGACGCGGCAGGGTCCATGGCGATCATGATCTGTTTGCCCGGCTCGTAGCCCGCCTTGACCACGGCTTCCAGGATGACCTTGATGGCCTCCTCGTTGGAGGGTAGGTTCGGGGCGAAGCCGCCCTCGTCGCCGACCGCCGTCGCCAGGCCGCGCGCATGCAGGACGCCCTTCAAGGCGTGGTAAACGTCCGTGCCCCATTGCAGTGCCTCGGCGAACGAGGACGCGCCGACCGGCATCGCCATGAACTCCTGCATGTCCACGTTGGAGTCGGCGTGCTTGCCACCGTTCATGATGTTCATCATTGGGACGGGAAGCTGCCGGGCCGACGTGCCGCCGATATAGCGGTACAGGGGCATCCCCAGGCCACGCGCGGCGGCCTTGGCGACGGCCAGGGAGACGCCCAAAATCGCGTTCGCGCCCAGCTTACTTTTGTTGTCCGAGCCGTCCAGGTGGATCATCAGCTCGTCAATGGCGACCTGCTCGGTGGCATCCAAGTCAATGAGTTCCGGCGCGATCCGCTCGTTGACGTTCTCGACCGCCTTGAGAACGCCCTTGCCGCCGTAGACCTTCTTGTCGCCGTCGCGCAGCTCGACCGCCTCATTGGCGCCTGTGGACGCCCCCGACGGCACGCTCGCGCGCCCCAGAGTGCCGTCTTCCAGATAGACATCCACCTCAATGGTGGGGTTGCCGCGCGAATCTAAAATCTGCCGCGCTTGAACGTTCATGATTGCCGTAGACATAGTGCTTCGTGTTTCTCCCTGAGTGCGCCGCTTACCAGCGGTCGTTATTCCGTCCTTCGTGTATCGCTTCCAGTATCTGTTCCCGCGTCACGCCGGTATCCACTCCTTCGACATCAAAAGGAGAAACGGCGGCCTCTGGTTTTAAGAGAAAAAGCAGGCCATCGTCGCGGCGGATATAAACTCCCCCGTCATGGCGAGCTTTTTCCAGGAGATCAGTGAGGCTTTCAGTCTGTGTGTAGGTCATCATGGTCTTACCCTGATGACAGCAGTTTCTGTCGACGGCGGGTCACTAGCCGTCCAGACAGCATCACCAACTTTGACTCCGTCTCGGCCTATATCCGCCAGCAACAAGCCGCCTGGGTGTTGAGCATCTACCAGTTTTTCCAGCCCCGGCATGAAGCGCACCATTTCAATAGACTTGACTCGTGCCGAATGACAGTCGCCTTCAACGGAGCGGAGTTCAATCCAGTCCCCAGGTCTCAGGTGCCCCATTCGCCATTGCTTTGTCAGAATGACTGGGCCGCGTCCTGTGATGAAGAAGGCATCTTCGACGACGCAAAGTTGTTTTGCTTCAGCCATAAAGAAACTCTGCTCAAAGGGCTGCGTGACTACAAGGGGGGAATGATTTAACACCCAGTGTACCCTCTAGGCCACCCTTTCGCTCAAGGTGTCTGTGCGAAGTGACCAGTCCAGCGGCGTCCAGCCCGCCTGCGGGACGCCGCCCTTGCGCTGGTAGGGCCGCTCTGGGTCCGGCATCACAGCCGTGTTCAGGCCGACCCGGATGTGGGCGTCGTGGTTAGCGGAGCCGCTGTGTACAAGCAGATAGTGCATGAAGATGACGTCGCCCGCCTTTCCCGGCAGGGGGACGGGGCCGGCATAGTCGAGTGCGGGCGGAACGGTGCTGCCTTTGTCGCCCGTTGCCAGCCAGTGCTCGAAGACCTGGCGGTGGCTGCCGGGGCGCACCGTGGTCGCCCCGCCGAAGTCGGCGGTGTCGGACAGGTAGGCGAAGACGACCAGGAAGAACTTCTCCGGCCAGACCGTGACCGCGTGCATGCCGTCAATGTGGTAGCCACTCGTGGGCGGCTCAAAGGCAGCGGGGCCGGGGCTGGGGAAGCTCAGGACAGGGATGAAGCCGCGCAGGGTGGCCGGCGACACGCCTTGATTGTCTAAATAGGGGCTATAGGTGACGCCGGGGATGAAGCCCGGGCCGACCAGCTCCGAGGCGGCGGCTTCGATGAGCGGCGTCCGGCAGGATTCAGTGAAGGCGATGGCGTCCGGGTCAGTGCTCATGCCGCGGCCCGCCCAGGTGTCCGGGGCGTCCGGGTCAACGCCTATACGTTCGAGCAGGCCCACGCGGGTGGACGAGACGACGCCTGCGGGGATCAGGCCGGAAACGCGGACGTAGCCGTCCCGAATGAACTGCTCCCGCTGCTCGGCGGAGATGAGTGCCCGCGTCGTGTTCATGACCATTCTAAGCCTCTTGACATCAATCAGCCAGCATCGTCCGCGCTTGTGCGGCGAACGGCGAGCGCAGGGCGAGCGCGATCTGCGTCTCGATCAGCCCTTCCGGGATGCCCATGTCGTAGCGGACGCCCGCGACTTCGCAGGCGAAATACCGCCCGCGTTCCAGCAGTAGCTCCTGGGCCGACGTAAGCTGGATCTCGCCCTTCACGCGCTTGTCGCGCGTAACCAAGTGTTCCAGGCAGTCGAAGATGACCGGCGGGAAGGCGTGGGTGCCGAAATGGACCAGATACTCGCCTTCGGGCAGGCCTGGCGTTTGCAGAAATGCGCGGGCGCACTCGACCGTAGGCTTCTCGACGAGCGACCTGAGTTCGTAGGCTGGCGGCAGCGTGTTCGGTATCAGTGTCCCGGCGAGCGTGCCGTAGCGGTACAACTGGGCCTCCCGCACACGCGAGACGGACGTCACCGGGGCCTGGTGCGTCTCATAGGCCGTCATTATCTGGTGCGCGCAGCGGTCTCCCGTGGTCGAAAAGTAGATGTGGTCGCCCAGGGTGAGCAGGAACGGCTCGTCACCGACCCATGCGCGCGCCTGGTAGACGGCATGGCCGTAGCCTTCCTGCGCCTCCTGCACCACGAAGGTCAGCCGCCGCGCCATATCGGCCAGGGCGTCCGAGAGCGGCGTCATCCACTCCTTGCCGGGCAGAACCGCGAGCGGCAGACCTTGAAAGTGCCGGCGCATCGGCTCGACGTTTGTCGGATTGGCGACGATGCAGACCTCTTCGACGCCCGAGAGCAGCAGTTCTTCCACCAGAAGCTGCACGGTCGGCTTGGCGTAGCCGTCCACGTCCACCAGGGGGAACAGCTCTTTTTGGACCGTCTGCGAGGCCGGGTACTGCCGCGTCCCGCGCCCCGCCGCCGTGATCACGCCCTTGCGGATGTGGGCCATGTTGATCGCCTATTTCGCTTCCTGCCAGAGAACGCGGATGTCTATGGCGCGCATGTTCGCCCGCCGAGCGGCTTCCAGACCAGGGTCGCCGTCCTCGTAGACGATGCAGTCGGTGGGGGCCGCACCCAGCCGCTCGGCGGCCAGCAGGAACAGGTCCGGGGCGGGCTTGCCGTGTGTCACGTCGTCGGCGGTCACGATGACGTCGAAAAGCGAGATCAGGCCCGTCGCGGTCAAGGTCTGATGGACGACCTGCCCCATGCCGCTGGAAGCAACGGCCATTGGCACCTGCCCGTGGTGGGCGCGGGCGATGTCGGCCACGGCCGCGATCTCCTGGACGCTGTGCTGCATCTCGACATAGCGGCGCTCCTTGTCTTCCTGCGTCCGCTCGATGTCCAGACCGTAGCCGAACTCGCGGTTCAGGTCGTCAATAATCGCCTTGTTGGGCCACCCGCCCATCCGGTAGAAGTTTTCTTCGGTCAGGTCCGCCCCGAAAGACTGGAGCGAAGCCGCCCACGCTTTGTAGTGGTTCGGCATGGTGTCAGCGAGAGTGCCGTCACAATCAAAGATGAGAGCTTTGTAGGGCTGGGGTGGGGCGATGCGCGTGATGTCCATGGTTATCCTTTGGGCTGGCCGTAATATGCGTCCTTGCCGTGTTTCCTGAGGAAATGCTTGTCCAGGATAGCCTGCGGTGTGGTCTTCGCGTCGGGGTTCAGCGCCTCCGTCCGCAGGGCAAGCCCGGCGACTTCCTCCATGATGACAGCGTTCTCGACGGCCTTGGCGACACTCGTTCCCCAGGCGAACGGGGCGTGGAAGGGGAGCAAAACGCCGGGCTGGTGCAGGGGATCTAAACTGTTCGAGTGGAAATGCTCGGCGATGACGACGCCCGTGTTCCACTCATACGCTTCTTCGATCTCGGCAGCCGTCAAAGGGCGGCACAGGGGGACGGGGCCGTAGAAGCTGTCGGCGTGGGTCGTGCCGTAGCAGGGGATCTCGCGGCAGCTCTGCGCCCAGCTCGTCGCGTGGCGCGAGTGCGTATGGGCGATGCCACCGATGGTGGGGAACTGCTGATAAAGGCAGACGTGCGTTGGCGTGTCCGAAGACGGCCGCAGGCGCTCGCCGGGCAGCGATGCGCCGGTTTCGAGCGAAACCAGGACGATGTCCTCGGGGCCGAGCTGATCGTAGGCAACCCCGCTGGGTTTGATGGCGACCAGTCCGCGCTCGCGGCTGACGGCGCTGGCGTTGCCCCAGGTCAGGACAACTAAACCAGCCTCAACGAGCTTCATATTCGCCAGGTAGACGGCTTCTTTGAGCTGGTGGATGAACAGGTCAGACATGGGACACCTCGTCCCGGATCGTCAGAAGCTGCTTCATAACACCGTACAGATCGCCCGACGTGCCGGGGACGCCGAAAGCGTCGTGCAAGCGGCGATATAGCGCGTACAGCCTGTCATAGATGGCCTGATGATCGGGGTCCGGCTGGAAGACGCGCGGGTTCAGAGCGGTCATGGCGGCCGTTGCCTCGGTAAAGGAGGGATAAACGCCCGCCGCTACAGCCCCGGCGATGGCCGACCCAAGGGCCGCTGTCTGGGCGCTGCGGGAAATAGCGATTGGCCGGCCCATGACGTCGGCGTAGATCTGCATGACCAAAGGGTTCTTGACCGAGATGCCGCCGCAGTTGACGATGCTCACGACCTTCTGCCCGTATTCCTCAAAGCGCTCCATGATGACGCGCGCCCCGAAAGCCGTCGCCTCGATCCAGGCGCGGTACAGGGCGGCGGGCGTCGTTTGGAGCGTTAACCCGATGACGCCTCCGGTCAGCCGCTGATCCACCAAGATCGTGCGGTTGCCGTTGTGCCAGTCCAGAGCGAGCAGGCCGCTCTCGCCCGGCGACAGTTTAGACGCCCCTGCCGTCAGTTCCGCGTGTCCCAACCCGGCGGGCTTGATCTCTTCGACGAACCAGTTGAAGATGTCGCCGACGGCGGACTGGCCCGCTTCCAGGCCGTAAAAGCCGGGCAGGATGGACTCGGGCACGATGCCGCACAGGCCGGGGATGTCCACCAGGTCGCTGCCCAGAGGCGCGACCATCATGTCGCACGTCGAGGTGCCGATGTTCTTGACCAGCACACCCGGCTTGATGCCGGACCCGACGCCGCCCAGGTGGGCGTCGAACGCGCCCACCGAGATCGGGATGCCCTCGGGCAGTCCCGTCCGCTCGGCCCACTCGGCACTCAATGTGCCCGCGACTTCGCCGACGTGAAAAGCGTGATCGGGCAGGGTCCGGCGCAGGGTCACCAGGCGCGGATCCAAAGCGGCCAGGAACTCCTCGTCCGGGTAGCCACCCCAGTCCGGGTGGAACATCGCCTTGTGGCCCGCCGCGCAGATGCCGCGCTTTATCAGGTCGGGCCGCATTCGCCCTGCCAGCACGGCGGGCAGCCAGTCGGCGTGCTCGACCCAGGTGTAGGCAAGCCCGAAGACGGCGGGGTCGGCGCGCAGGCAGCACAGGACCTTGGACCAGTACCATTCGGCGCTGTAGATGCCGCCGCACTTGAGAAGATACTGAGGCCGCATCTTCGCGGCCAGGGCGGTAATCTCAGCGGCCTCGGCGTGGCCGGTGTGGTCCTTCCACAAGTAGACCATGGCGGCCAAGTCGCCGTCGAACTCGGGCTTCAGGGCGAGCGGTGTGCCGTCAGCGCCAACCGGAATCGGGGTGGAGCCGGTCGTGTCCACGCCCAGCCCGATGACCTGGCCGGGCGCGAAGCCAGGCCGGGGCCTGGCCCCTTCCAGAACGCCCCTGATGACGGACTGTGCGCCGTCCAGATAGTCCTGCGGGTGCTGGCGGGCGACGTCAGGGTCGCGCTCATCGGTCAGGATGCCGGCCTTGCCGTGCGGGTAGGGAAAGACGCTGGAAGCCAGTTCCTCCCCGGTGGACACATCCACGAGCAGCCCGCGCACGGAGCTGGTCCCGTAGTCCAGACCGATACTATACTTGGGCACGAGCAGGTTCCTCCTCAAACGTCACCATGGCCTTGACGACGCCGTCTTTGTAGCCCGCTACCATGTCAAAGCCGTCCTGCGTTTTTGCGAACGGGAAGTGGTGCGTGACCATGACGCTCACGTCTATTTCCTTGCCAACGATCATGTCAATGGCGCGCTGGACGCAGTGGTTCTGGCGGCGGACGTTCTGGATGCAGATTTCTTTGCGCCGTAGCAGGTTGATGTCGAACGAGACGCGGTCGCCGTTCGGGATGCCGATCAGCATCAGCTTCCCACCGGGCTTGAGCATCTCGACGCCCTGGTCCATAGCTTCCTGCTTGCCGCTGCACTCAAAGACGACGTCGAGCAGTTCCGGCTCGCGCGCTTTAACGGCCGCCACAACGTCTTCCGTGTCCGGGTTGCCCGTCCAGTCGGCCCCGGCGCGCAGGGCCATTCGGAGCCGGGCGTCTATTCGGTCGGTCACATAGACGCGCCCCGCGCCCTGCGCCTTCGCGGGCAGCAGGACGCTCAGGCCAATCGGCCCCGCGCCGAGAATGCCGACGGCCGCGCCGGGCATGGACACGGAAAGCGTGAGCGAATAAACGCCGATCGAAAGCGGCTCGACGATGGCGGCCTCCTCGAAGGTCATCGAGTCCGGGATGGAATAGCAGCTCCGCTCGGGCAGGACCAGATATTCGACCAGGCAGCCCTCTACTTGTCCCGGACAGCCCAGAAAGTTCAGGGCGCGGCAGGTGTGCGCGCGGTCCGCCAGGCACTGGTCGCACACGCCGCAGGGCTGGGCTGGGTCGAAGGCGATCCGGTCGCCCGGCTTGACGCGTGTGACAGCCGCTCCGACCTTTGCCACGACGCCTGCGCCTTCATGTCCCACGGACCATGGATAAGAAACGCGCTGGCTGCCGATGCCGCCCTCGGCGAAGTAGTGGACGTCGGAGCCGCAGATGCCGACGCGGGCCATCTTGATGAGAACGTCTGTGTCGCGCGTCAGGGCGGGCGTTGGTACGTCCCGCATCTCCATCCGCCGCAAACCGGTCAGTTGCATCGCTTGCATAGTGTGTTCACCGTTGGCGCCAGGCGGCGTCGCTCCAGCGCAGCTCGTTCCGGAAGGCGAGCGGGGCCGTGTCTTTGCCGATCAGCAGGGCCTCGACACCCGCCATCTCCGCCCAGTCCATCATCTGCTCCGCGTTCAAGGCCAGCGAAAAGCCGGTGTGGTGCGCGCCGCCCGCCCGTATCCACGCCTCGGCGGCCACGCGCAGAGACGGCAGGGGTTTCCACAGGACGCGGGCGACGGGGAGGTTCGGCATGGCCTTCTCGACTTGGACGGCGTCCACTTCGTTGATAATCAGCCGGAAGCGGCTGCCCATGTCTATCAAAGAAGCATTAATGGCGGGACCCGAAGCCCCGTCAAAAACCAGCCGCGCCGGGTCGGCCTTGCCGCCGATGCTCAACGGGTGGACTTCAACGCGCGGCCTGGTGGCCGCGATAGACGGGCAGATTTCCAGCATGTGCGAGCCGAGCACGAGTTCATTGCTTGGCTCCAAATGATAAGTGTAGTCCTCCATGAACGACGTGCCTTGCGGCAACCCCTCGGCCATCAGCTTCATGGTGCGAACAAGGGCCGCCGTCTTCCAGTCGCCCTCACCGGCGAACCCGAAGCCCGCACCCATCAGCCTTTGAGCCGCTAGGCCCGGCAACTGGGCCAGGCCGTGCAGGTCCTCAAACGTCGTCGTGAAGGCGTCAAACCCGCCTTCGGTCAGGAAGGCGCGTAGGCCAAGCTCGATCCGCGCCTGCTCGCGCACTCGGTCGCGTGCCGGGCCGTCCTGCTGGACGTCCGGCGCCAGGTCGTAAGTCTCGACGTATTCCGCCATCAGCGCCGAGACCTCGGCGTCCGAGAAGCCATCAACTCGCTCCACCAGATCGCCGACGCCGTAGCCGTTGACCGACCAGCCCAGCTTGATCTGCGCTTCCACTTTGTCACCCTCGGTGACGGCGACCTGGCGCATGTTGTCCCCGAAGCGGGCGACTTTGAGGTCCCGGCCCGCCGTGAAGCCGGCCGCCGTCCGGGTCCATCCGCCGATGTCCGCTCGCACGGCGGGGTCTTCCCAGTAGCCGACGACGATCTTGCGGGCGACGCCCATGCGCGCCCCGATGAACCCGTATTCCCGGTCGCCGTGGGCGGACTGGTTCAGGTTCATGAAGTCCATGTCGATACTGTCCCAGGGGATATCGCGGTTGAACTGGGTGTGCAGGTGCAGAAGCGGCTTGCGGAGTTCGGACAGCCCAGCGATCCACATTTTTGCGGGGGAGAAGGTGTGCATCCAGGTAATCAGCCCGGCGCAGGTGTCGTCGCTGTTCGCCTCCCTGCACAAAGTCCGGATGGCATCAGGGGTGGTGAGGACCGGCTTGAACACGACCCGGACGGGGATCTCGGGGGCGCCATTTATGCCGGCCGTGATCTGCCGGGAGTGTTCTGCCACCTGCTCCAGCGTTTCCGGCCCGTAGAGGTGCTGGCTCCCAGTGACGAACCAGACGACATAGTCTTTCAGGGCGGGCATAATGAGGTTTCCTTCGCGGCGCGGCGTTGCTTCGGTAAAACTGCCTGATTATACCGACTCTGCGCCGGGCTGTCAAATCGGCGCGGCAGAAAAAGGCCCCGTTGCTCAAAGCAGCGGGGCCTTCCTCCGATCGGTCTTGAGCTACTGCGTTGTGCCTGCATATTGGTCGGCCGGGACCCGAACGCCCTGCGCGGGGGCCTGGAGCCAGACGACGGTGTGGCTGGCGTCGTTCTTGCGGTAGTAGATGGCGCCCTTGTTCGGGCCTTTGTCTTCCCGGTAAAGCTGGGGCTTGGCGCCGCCTGCGGCGGCTGCGGCTTTGCCCTGAGACTGATAGCGCTTGTACAGACACAACAGCAGGGCCGCGCCCGCCAGCAGGACGACCTTCTGCTTGCCGGTCAGGCCCGCCTTGGCCGGCTGCGGGTTCGTGTTGTCCATCGGGGTGCTGGTGGCCGTCTGGTCGGTGGCATTGTTCCTGCTGCTGCACCCCGCCGTGACTGCAAATGTCGGCAGGGCGAAGGAGGCGACGAGGGCGAGGGCGATGAAGCGCGGGGCGCGCGTGTCATGGACGGTGTCTCCTCTGTGAGCCGTCTTCTGGAGCGACGTCTGTCCCGGAATGTACCCCGCCTGCTCCCGGATTTAACCCCAGACCGCAGCAATCGGGTATCATCAGGGCCTATGAGCAGCGCCCTTTCATCCGACCAGCCTCTCTGTGTCGCCATCATCATCTGCAACGAGATCATCGAAGACAAGCGCACCAGCAACAAAACGCTGGTCGGCCTATTCAACTCGGTCGGCGTTCCCGCCCTGCCCGCGACCCATCCCCGCTTGTTCCTGATGGCTTCGCTGACCAACTTGCGGGAAGATCTGCCGGTAATCTTCAGCGTTAAAGGCCCATCCGGCCGGGAAATCCTGCGGGTGAGTGGGCAGGCCGGCAGCGGGGGCGACCCGCTGACCGTCGTGGACTTGGTGGTGGAGGTACTAGGGCTGCCTTTGGGGGAGGAAGGCGTTCACTTCGTGGACGTGCTGACTGGCGACTCGCTGCTAGGCAGCCGCAGGTTCAACGTGCAACGCATGGGCTAGGAGGCCCCCCCCATTCAGGGGGCGTCGGACCAGTCGCACGGGAAAGAGGATGCGGCAAGCAGCGCCCCTACAGGCCGTTCCTCTCAGGCTCCCCCAGAATTGGGGGCGGGGGGGCGACATTTACGCGCCGGCCCGTCTCGAAGGATTCGATGGATGCATACGCGAGCGCAAGCGCCCGGCGGCCCGCTTCGGCGTGGACCGGCGGGGGCTGACCTTCCTTGAACGCAGTCAGCATCGCGTCCAGATAGGCGTCAAACGTGCGCTGGAACTCGCGGTCACGGTCATTGAAGTAGCCCGCCGACCAGACCTCGCCGGTCTCGCTGCCGCTTTGCTGGAACGTGAAGCGCCGCACGGTGTCTTCAATGACGACGCGGCCCGCTGTCCCGTTGACCTCGACATGGTGCGTGTTCGGGTAGGCATAGGACGAGTCGTAGCTGCCCAGAAACGTCCCGACCGCGCCGCTCGTGAAGCGCAGTGCGAGGGCCAATGTGCGGAAGCCGCGGCCCGTCTTGTCCGTCATCTGGGCTGTGACGGACTCAATGGGGCCACACAAAAACTCCAGCATATCAAATCCGTGGCACTGTGTCTCGATCAGGTTGGCGTGAGGATGGTCGCCCCCGCCCTCGCCGCCGAAGCGCCAGGAAGCGAACACGAGCGGCCCGAGCCGCCCCGCTTCAATGGCCGCCTTTGCCTTCTGGACGGGCTGGGCATAGCGATGGTTGAAGTTGATGGCGAAGAACAGGTTACGCCCGGCGGCCTCGTCAATGAGCGTGTCCGCCTCGCCCATGTCGAAGACGAGCGGCTTTTCGGCCAGCAGCGGAAAGCCCGCCCGGATGACTTCCAGTGTCGCCTCAAAATGGCCCTGGTTCGGCAGGGACAGACTGACAAGATCGGGCCGCTCGCGGTCCAGCATCTCGCCGATGTCGGTGTAAGCGCGCGTCCCGAACTCGGTGGCCCGCGCCTGCGTCTTTTCAGGTGTCCGCCCAACGATGGCGCAGAACTCAACGTCGCGGCGCTCCGTGAAGACGCGGGCATGCTGCCGGCCCCAGCCCCCGGCCCCAATCAACGCCACTTTGATACGCTCTTTGTTCATTGCTCGATGATCACTTTCCCGGGCCATCGCCAGGACGCCCAGCCCGATCGGCCCGGCGCCCGCCACCAACAGTGATTCGATGTCGGGCCGGACGGCTTGCGCGCGGGCCAGAGCGTGGCCGCCGGTCCCCATGATGTCCAGCAGCATCGTCGCCTCGGTCAGCGGAAGGTCCGCCGGCACAAAAAAAGATGTTCTCATGGACCAGCTCATACGGCCCGTATCCGCCGTCGTGCGTGAACCCCATATCGGCGCGCTTCGCCTCACACTGGTTGGTGTGGCCGAGGTGGCAGGACCGGCAGGCCCCGCAGAAGTCCATCAGGAAGAGGACGCCCAGCGTCCCGACCGGCGTGCGCGTGTTCGGCCCCGCCGCCGCGACGACGCCCGCCGCCGATGAACTGTGGTACGAACATGGTGGTTGGGATGGGCATGAGGTTCTCCTACGCTCCGTCGGCCGTTCGGACCTAACCCCGGCGCAAGCGCCGACCCTTCCC
>JANOOM010000211.1:0-6642 GCA_031421335.1 Armatimonadota bacterium | reverse complement strand
TGAGCATGTTCCAGAGCGCCGGAGCGTCCGCCCAACCGCAGAAGATCTCGAAGCCGTCTTCGCCGGTATAGCCGGTGCGCGAGAGCATCGCTTCACCACTGGGCAGGGACAGATCGGCGAAGTGGAACCGACTGAGCTGTCCGAGGTCGCTGCCGACGAGGGCGCTCACCATCTCGACCGCCTGCGGCCCCTGCAAAGCGATCAGGGCGGTCTCATCGCTGATATCGGTCAGCGTCAGGTCGGGTCTGCCTTCGGCTTGCGCTTCCAGCCACGCCCAGTCTTTGTCTTTACAGCCCGCGTTCAAGACGATCAAATAGTCATGGGCGGCGCGGCAGTAGACGATGATATCGTCAATGATGCCGCCGGTCTCGTTGAGAAGCAGCGAGTATTGGGCGGCCCCCGGAACCAAACGAGACACGTCGTTGCTGGTCACGGACTGGACGAATTCAAACGCCCCCGCGCCGGTCACGGTCACTTCGCCCATGTGGGAAACGTCGAACAGGCCCGCCCTGGAGCGGACGGCGGCGACCTCGCTCACCGTCCCGGCGTAGGAGACCGGCATGTCCCAGCCGGCGAAGGGGACCATCGTCGCGCCCGCCGCCTGGTGCGTCTCGTGCAGGGAGGTTAGCTTCATTCGCCTAGGTATGCTTTCTTGATGTCGTCGTTCGCCAGCAGCGCCTTGGCCTCGTCGGCCATCACGATATGGCCCGTTTCCAGGACGTAGCCCCGGTGGGCGACGCCCAAGGCCATGTGCGCGTTCTGCTCGACGAGCAGGACCGTCGTCCCCTGTGCGTTGATGTCCCGGATGATGCTGAAGATGTCGCGGACCAGGAACGGGGCCAGTCCGAGCGACGGCTCATCCAGCAGCAGCAAGCGGGGGCGGGCCATCAGCGCCCTGCCCATCGCCAGCATCTGCTGCTCCCCGCCGGACAGCGTCCCGGCGTTCTGCGCGATACGCTCTTTGAGGCGCGGGAACAGCGAGAGGGCGCGATCGAAGTCTTGCTTGATGCCCGCTCGGTCCCGGCGGGTGTAGGCGCCGAGTTCCAGGTTCTCGCGCACCGACATGTTGGCGAACACGCGGCGGCCCTCGGGCGAATGGCCGATGCCCCTCTGAACGATCTTATCGGCAGAAAGCGCCGAGATCTCCGCCCCCTCAAACGTGATACTCCCCTTGCCGGCCGGGACCAGCCCGGAAATCGCGCGCAGCGTCGTACTTTTGCCTGCGCCGTTCGCGCCGATCAGCGTCACTATCTCGCCCGCTTGAATCGTCAGCGAGATCCCTTGCAAGGCGCGGATGGCGCCGTAGGAGACTTCCACATTACTAAGCGTCAGCATCGTCTCAGGCATGGTCAGGCCACACTCGGAGCGGCATCCGCCTCGCCCAGATATGCCTCGATGACTTTGGGGTTTTCGCGGACCTCGCGCGGTGTTCCCTGCGCGATGACCTGTCCATAGTCCAGAACGAGGATGCGCTTGCAGATGCCCATGACGACCTTCATGTCATGCTCGATCAGCAGGATCGTCAGCCCGAAGTCGTCTCGCAGGCTCTCGATCTGGCGCATCAAGTCATTCTTCTCCTGCGGGTTCATCCCCGCCGCCGGCTCGTCCAGCAGGAGCAGCTTTGGCTTTGTCGCCAGCGCGCGGGCGATTTCCAACCGGCGCTGCTCCCCGTAGGCCAGGTTTTTGGCGAATTCTTGTGCATACTTGCCCAATCCGAAGCGGTCCAGCAGCGCTTGAGACTGCTCCCACGCCTCGCGCTCCGCCTCGGCGAAAGCTGATCCGCGCCAGATCGTCTCCCATAGGGACGGCTTATAGTGCATGTGCGCGGCCGTCCGCACATTGTCGAGCACGGTCATGGAGGGGAAAAGGCGGATGTTCTGGAAGGTGCGCGAGACGCCGGCAGCGGCGATCTGGTAGGGCTTAAGCCCGGCGATGGACTGGCCGCAAAACTCGATCGCCCCGCTTGTGGGCGCGTACACCCCCGTCAGCAGATTGAACGCCGTCGTCTTGCCGGCCCCGTTGGGGCCGATCAAACCGACCAGCTCGCCCGGCTCCAGGGCCAAAGCGAACTTGTTCACGGCGGTCAACCCGCCGAACTGTTTGGTGCAGTCCTGGACTTCGAGCAGCGGCATAGCCTTATGTTACCCGAAACGGGGGGAGGCAGGCAAGGCATTGACAGTTTTTCTTTTTCCGGCGACAATAAGCCCCGAAAGTGGGAACGCAAACTTGTCCGTGACCGAAGTAGCCCTGCCGATCGCCCTGGCTGTCCTGCGGGTGGCCTCCGTCGCCCTCGTCGGATATGTACTCGCGCGCCGAAGCGTCCTGCACCCGTCCGCATTGGCCGACCTCAGCGCGCTGGTCATCAAGGTCACCGCCCCCTGCCTGCTGTTCGCAAACGCCGCCGTCGGCTTTTCGGGAGCTTCGGCGGCGAGTTCCGTCGCCGCACTGGCGGGCGGGCCGCTGATTTTAGGGTTTGGATACCTCAGTGGCATCGCCCTGGTCGCCCTGCTGCGTGTCCGTCCCGCCCACCGCCGGGCCGTCGTGGCCGCCTCCACGTTCCAGAACTCGGCCTACCTGCCCATCGCCGTGGCGACGGCCGCCCTGCCACCCCTGGCCGCCGCCTTTCCGCACGGGGCGGCCACGGCGTCCAGGGCCATCGGCACGGACAGCCTGGTCACGATCTCGCTGTTCGGCGTCTTCTACTCGCCCCTTTTCTGGGGGCTGGGCTTGTGGTGGATCACGGACGGGCACGCAGGGGGCGGACGCGGGGGCCGCAGCGCCTGGCTATCCCGACTCTTCCCGCCGCCCGTGCTGGGCGTTCTCCTGGGCTGCCTTGTCGGGCTGACGCCGCTGCGCCTTGCGCTCGCCCTGCCCGCCGCCCCGCTGCACTTCCTGTTCGCCGCCGCCGGCGACATCGGCGGCCTGACGATCCCACTGGCAAACCTGATACTGGGCGGGATGCTGGCGCAGGCCCTGGCGAGCCGGACGGCGCGGATACGCGACCTGCTCTGCACCGTGACGGCGAAACTGATCCTGACGCCCGCCCTTACCCTGGCCCTGCTGGCGGCCTGCCGCCCCTGGTGGGTCCACGACGCGCCGCTATCGCTGGCCGCGTTCGTGGTCTTCCTCCAGTCCACCTGCCCGCCCGCGACGAACCTCGCCGTCATGACCAAGAGCGTCCAGAGCGCGGAGGGAAGCTTGACCCCGCTTGTCATCCCCGGCCTGCTGCTGGCCACCTATCCCGCCGCCCTGGTCACTATGCCCTTATGGCTGCTGCTCTTCTTCCGGCTGCTCTCTTGACAAACCCCGCGTCGCCCCGTTATAATGGGGCACCGATGGCTCCTTTGCCGACAACCACAACGACAGCCCGGCCCGAAAGGGCGCAGCAGGACGAAGCGCTCTCCTGGTCCGTCCACCTGCTCCGCCGGCAGCCGCTGCACGCCGCGCGCCTCGCGGTCGCCCTGGTCGGCGTTTTCATTCTTTCGCTGTGCTTCTTTCACTCCTTCTGGCTGGCACTGCTGCCAGCCGCCGCCGTCCTGTTCTCGTTGTCCGAATACGTCTTCCCCATCCGGTACACGCTGACGCCGCAGTCGGCCACGGCGAAGCACGGGCTGACTAGCCTGGAGATCCGCTGGACGGATGTCCGGCACGCCTACCTCACCGACGAGGGCGTCAAACTCAGCCCGCTGCGCGCCAAAGGCTCACGCTTCGAGCCGCTGCGCGGCGTCTATCTGCGCTTCGACGACGGCAGCCGCGAGGCCGTCATCGCCGCCGTGCGCCAACACCGGCAAGGGGGAGAAGACCGTGTCTAACGCCTTTGGCCTGCTGGACTATGAGTGGGATGCGCCGCTGTCCGACGAGGACCGCGACCGCCTGCTGGACAAGATGGCCGGGGCGGTCCGCAAGTGGCGGCTGGAAGTCCCCGTCGTCCTGTTCCTCGAAACGAGCGCGCCCCTGAGCCACATCGGCGGGCAAAGCTTGATTGCCTTCTCGCCGCTCATCGCGCCCCTGCTGCGGGGCGGCATCAGCGACGTGCAGCGTCTCAGCCAGCTCCTGGCGCGGCCCGAGAACGTGCGCCGCCTAATAGACATTTTGAGCGAGGGGAGCAGCGAGGAAAGTCATGCAGCACGCGAGTGACAACTGGTGGGTGAGCGGCGGGGTCGTCCTGTTATCGCTAATCATCATCTTCAAGGTGCTATCGGCCCAGCGGGGCCGCGTGCCGTATATCCGCCGCATCGCGGGCCTGAACGCCATTGATGAGGCGGTGGGCCGGGCGACCGAGATGGGCCGCCCTGTCATGATGGTGCCGGGCATCAGCGGCCTGGACGTCGTCACGCTCCAGGCGCTCTCCATCTTCGGCTACATCGCCCGCGCCGTCGCTCGGTTCGGCAACAAGAGCATCATCCCGACCATTGACCCCATCGTAACGGGCGTGGCCGAGGAGACCCTGCATGACGCCTACGCCGACGCGGGCCGGCCGGAGCTTTACGATTCGAGTGACGTGCGCTACCTCACCGGCCAGCAGTTCGCCTTCGCCTCGGGCGTGGCGGGCATTCTGATCCGCGAGCGCGTGGCCGCGTCCTTCCTGTTCGGCGCCTTCTTCGCCGAGTCGCTTATCTTCGCCGAGGTCGGCCAGCAGGTCGGCGCGGTGCAGGTTGCCGGCACGACCGAGACCAACCAGATCCCGTTCTTCATCGCCGCCTGCGATTACGTCATCATCGGCGACGAGTTCTACGCGGCCAGCGCCTATCTTTCGCGCGACCCGACCCTGCTGGGAAGCATCGTCGGACAGGACTATTGTAAATTACTGTTGATGGGGATCATCCTGGCGGGCATCGTCTGCATCAGCCTGCTGAACGTCCCCGCCCTGGCGCATGTCCAGGCCCTGCATTGGGTCGTAGACTTCCTGAAGGTGAAATAGCTCTTTGCTGAACGCGCTCAAAAGATTCTTCGCGCCGGTCCACGGCCACGGCGGTACTTTCTACGGCAAGCTCGCGCTAGGCCTGGTAATCATGTTCGCTGTCCTGGCCGCCCTCCAGGCCGCGCCGCGCCGGGCGCGCAAGGGCATCATCGCCTTCTTCACGTTTCTCGGCGGGCTGTACTTCGCCCTGGAGTTCTTCTGGCCGGCACACGGTCAGCCGAAGATGAACCCCCTGACCCCCTATCAGGACGTAGTCGCGGGGCTGGCTTCGGTCGTTGGGTCGTTCGCCATCGGGCTGGGCGTCTTCTCCCTGGTGCAGCTCCACACACGCACCGTCGCCCGCGCCCGGCCCGGCTGGGGCTACAGCATCGTCCTCCTGGTCTCGTTCGCCCTGATGTTCGTCTTCGGACTGCTGAACGAGTACAGCCCCAAGGCGACGACCATTCCGGCCGTGCCGGGCCTGTGGGCGCGGCAGGACGCGCACGGCATGTTCCAGTTCCTCTTCAAAGGCGGCCTGACCAACCTCGGCTCGGCGACATTCGCCATGATCGCCTTTTACATCGCTTCGGCCGCCTACCGCGCTTTCCGCATCCGCTCCCTGGAAGCGACGCTGCTGATGGTGGCCGCGCTCATCGTCATGGTCGGCTCCGTATCTTTCGGCACCGCGATCACCCACAATATCCACACTGTCCTTGCGGACGGCTCGGAAAACCCGTGGGCGAACTTCCGCATCGAGCGCATCGCCCAGTGGCTGCTGCTGGAGATCAACACGCCCGCCCAGCGCGGCATCCTCTTCGGGCTGACCCTGGGCCTGCTGGCGACCTCGCTGCGCTACTGGCTGAGTCTGGAGCGGGGGTCGTACTTCGAGAAAGAACTATGACCAACACCATCTGGAGCCGCATGCAGACGATTGATCGGCGCATCATCTACGCCGTCTTGCTGGTCTTTATTCTGATCCCCTTATTCTTTCCTTTCTCGATGAAGCCGATCCCGAGTCAGCAGTCACAGGACTTCTTCGACACGGTAGAACGCGTCGCCAAGGAGTCCCCGAACAAGCTGGTGATCGTTGACGGCTGGTGGTCGCCCAGTACGCGCGGGGAAAACCAATGGGAGGCGCAGGCCGCCGTGACGCACCTGATGGTGCGGCACCTGCACTTCGCCATCCTGTCCTTCGACACGCAGAACAATACGGTCATGCAGACCCAGATCGTGGAGCCGCTGGCCCGCAAGTACGGCTACGTCTACGGGCGGGACTATGTGAACTGGGGGTTCCGGCCCACCCCAAGCTTCGTGCCCATCTTGAAGGGGCTGGTGACAGACATCCCACACACCATCAAGAAGGACTACAAGGGGACGCCGATCGAGCAGATTCCGGTGATGAAGGGGATCAAGTCGCGCGACGACATCGGGGCCGTCATCGAAGTCACGCCTTCGGCGACGGCGGAGAGCTGGCTGGGCCTGTTCGAGCAGAACAACAACCCGCCCTTCCTGTTCGCGCCCACCGCCGTCATGGCACCCACCTACTACCCCTACCTCGACACGAAGCAAATGGCGGGGATGCTGACCGGCATCAAGGGGGCGGGCGACTATGAGGGCCTGCTGATAGACGCCAAGCTCCTAGACAAGCCGAGCTTCGGGACACGGGCGGCGGGCGCGCTGTCACTGGTCTACGGGCTTATCATCCTTCTGATCGTTCTGGGCAACGTTGGCTACTACGCCCA
>JANOOM010000210.1:0-3697 GCA_031421335.1 Armatimonadota bacterium | reverse complement strand
GCCTGAGCGGGCAAAGCGGCTACGGCGCCGAGTCCGGCCAGGAAAAACGCCGCCAATAGGCGGCCCAGAATGCAGGCTCGCGACGAACCGGGCGTTGGAGAATGGGACTTGAGAAAAGTGTGCATGGAAGTAGAGCCTTCTTTCTGAGAGGCGGAAATCCGTCGCAGGACGATTTCCGCATTGCAGTCATTATATAGCTCTACCGTATCATCAGCGTATCAAACCGGCGGCAATTCTGCCTTTGTTGCGGCGATCTTCAAAGAAACCAGCAAAAATACCAGGCAGGCGTTTCTCTAGGTCCGTGGCAGGAAATCAAAGCAGGGCGGAGGCGACGACGTTGAGCCACAAGCGGCGCAGGCGCAGGAAGCGGCTGCCGTCCTCGTCCTGGTTGACGACGCGATTGGTGAGGAGCACGAGCGAGAGGTCAAAGGTGGGGTCTATCAGCAGGGCCGTCCCGGTGAAGCCGGAGTGGCCGAAGGACTGGTCGGAAAAGAGGTCGCCCTGCGGCAGATAGTCGTTGCCGGCGCAGAACCAGCCGTAAGACTGCGCGCCGACGGCGGCGGGGATCTGGCTGACGGCCATGCGCCGCGTGGAGGCAAGGGAAAGCAGCGGCCCGCCGCCGGTGCGGACGGCCTCGGCGAAAGCCAGTACGTCTTCCGCCGTCCCGAACAGCCCGGCGTGGCCGGCGATGCCGCCCAAGTCCCGTGCGCGCGGGTCGTGGACCGTGCCCGGCGCTTCCGGGCCAGTCGGGGCGATGGTGGCCTCGCCCGGCCCGTTCTTCGGCAGGAATCCCAGAGTCGTCCGGCCCAGCGGGCCGGCGACTTGGGCCTGAAAGACGCCTTCCAGGGGCTGGCTGGCGACGCGGGCGATGATCTCGCCAAGCAGAATGAAGCCGGTGTCCGAATAAGTGTAGCCGGCCCCAGCGGGCCGCAGGGCGGGTGTGGTCAGGACGGTCCGGAGCATGTCGCGGCGCGTCGGGTGGCTCCCCTCGGCGGGCCAGCGTGGGACGGGGGGCAGGCCGGACGTGTGGGTCAGCAGGTGCCGGACCTCGACGCCGCTGAGGTGGGGCAGGGGACCAAACTCCTCTTCAAAGAACGAGTGAACGGACTGGCGCAGGTGTAGGTGGCCTCCCTCGACGAGCTGCATGAGGCAGGCCGCCGTGGCGACCGGCTTGGTGAGCGAGGCCAGGTCGAACCGCGTTTGGGTCGTCGCCGTCCCGAACGCTTTGAGGGCGACGGGGACGCCGCCGCGCGTCAGGGCGTACACGGCATGGGTGAACAAGGCATCCGTGATGCCGGATTGAAGGACGGCGTCGGCGCGGGCGAGCCGTTCGGACGAGACGGTGGGGGCCATGCCAAGTTGTTCGGGGTGGGGGAGGGTTTCTCCTGCTAGGCAGGGGAGAATTCCATCTGGCGGGCGACTGAAGTCGCGCCAACAAAGGCACAAAACCTGCCTCCGCAGGTTAAGATTAAATCCTAGTCCACGAAGGTGGACTTTGCGAACTTGTTGGCGCGGTTTCAACCGCCCCTCAGGAGAGCCACAGGGTCCTATCACCGCCCACGGCTGGACGCAGGCGGTCGGCCTGCGCGGGCGGTGGGTAGATGTGCTGGACCTGGAAGAACTCAGGCGCATCGCCGGGGCGGATTAGTAGCCACGCTTGCTGGCCCAAACCATGCCCGCAAGGCAGAGCAGGCTCAAAACAGACAGCAGGAGGGGCGAGCGGACGAACCAGGATAGAGCGACGAGGGCCAGCCCAGCGACGAGCGCGGGCGCGGCGGCCTGCTTCTTGCCATAAACGACGCAGCCGGTCCCGATGGTCCCCCAGACCATCGAGGCGAGCAGGAAATTGATGTCGAACATGCCGCCATTGTCGGCGGGCGGCGCGCTGCTCTAGAGGGTTAAGCGGTGCCGGACCAGGGCGGCGGCTTTCTCCAGGCCCGTCGTCCGGGCGCGGCGGCGGAAGACGTCATAGTCGTTGGCTTCGATCTTGTCCAGGATACGGCTGTAAAGGGTGCGGGCCAGCGTAACGGGCAGGCGGCCATCCGAAGGGATGTAATGCATGCCCCGGTCGGCGGACTCATAGTAGGAGCGGGCGCGAGCGATCTCGAAGCGCATCAAAGCGATGAACTCGTCATTGACGCAGCCCGCCGCCAGCATTTCGGGCGTGTAGCCGAAGCGAGCCATGTCCTCCAAAGGAAGGTAGATGCGCCCGCGCGTAGTCCAGTCCTCCCCGATGTCGCGCCAGAAGTTCGTGAGCTGCATCGCCAGGCCCAGGTCGTGGGCCGGGCCGAGCGCGGCAGGGTCGCGCGCTCCGATCAGGTGGCACATCATGAGGCCGACCACCGAGGCGCTGCCATAGGTGTAGGTGAGCAGGTCGTCGAAGGTCTCATAGCGCGTCCGGGTCAGGTCCATCGCCATGGCGTCCAGGAAGGCCATCGGGTACTCGGGAGGCAGGGAGTGGCGGCGGGCCATGTCGGCGAAGGCGTGCAAGACCGGCAGGTCGGAGCCGCCGGTCTTGAGGGCGTCCAGGGTCGCCTCGCGGTAGTTCTCCAGCGAGGCGGCCGGATCGGAGCCGGGCAGCGGGTTGTCCACGATCTCGTCGGGGTAGCGGACGAATCCGTAAAGGGCGTGGACGCTGCGGCGGACGTCTGGCGGGAAGAACAGCGTACTGAAATAGTAGGTCTTCCCGTGGTGGGCGTTGAGGCGTTTCGCGTGGGCGTAAGCAACGTCGAGTTCGGAGAGGGCCATGAGAAAAGGCTTTCTATTCGATGTCCGCCAGGATGCGTTCGGTGACGAGCTTGGCGCCCAGACAGACGAGTGGGACGCCGGTTCCGGGGACTGTGCTGGCCCCGACGAAGTACAAGCCGTCCACATTCGGGGCCTTGTTCGCGGGGCGGAACCATCCCACTTGCAAGATGCCGTGGGACAGGCCGAAGGCGGCCCCGTACTTGAGGTTGTACTGGTCGCGCCACTCGTGCGGCGTCACCACCTGCTCCACGACGACGTGCTTACGGAGGTCGGTCAGGCCGCGCGCTTCCAGCTTGTCGTAGACTTTGTCCTTGAAGCGGGCCACTTCGCCCTCGTCCCAGCGCATCTGGTCGGTCAAGTGCGGGATGGGGACCAGAACAAACAGATTGTCGCCGCCGGGTGGGGCGACGGTCGGGTCCGTCCGTCCGGGCGCGTTGACGTAGAAAGAGGGGTCGCGCGGCGGGATCTTGGCGTTGAAGATCTCCTCGAAGTTGCGCTTGTAGTCGGATGATAGGAAGAAGTTGTGGTGCTTCAAATCTGGGTAGACGCGGTCTGTCCCCAGATAGAGCATGAAGGCCGATGACGTGAAGGGCGTCTTCTTCCAATTCGGCTCGGCGAACTTGGCCGGCCGCTCGTCCAGCAGATCGGTATAGGTATAGGGTAGATCCACGTTCGAGATGATCAGGTCGGCAGTCAGCATGTCGCCGTCCACGCAGACGCCGCGCGCCTTGCCCTCTTTGACCATGATCTGCGTGACGTTCCGGCCCGTCTCGACGACCACGCCCAGCTTCTTCGCCACGGCGGCCATCGCTTGCGGCAAAGCGTAGATGCCGCCTTCCGGGTAGTACAGGCCGTCTTCGGCAAGCTCGGTGTAGGGCAGCAGCGTGTAAACGGCTGGAGCCTCGAACGGAGAAATGCCGAGATACATGGACTGCATGGAGAACGCCTG
>JANOOM010000209.1:0-5044 GCA_031421335.1 Armatimonadota bacterium | reverse complement strand
GTCGACTACGGTGAAGTGATAGTTGAGCTGCGGGCGATGACTTTTCTTCGCGAGCAGGTCATGGGACTTTCCTGGATTGACCGTGCCCTCTTGACCGGCACACTCGACAATCATCCCGACAAACCCCCCAATCACCTTCTCAGCCCACCCTCCCGCTCCGGAAGGGTCGGCGCGCGCGCCGGGGTGGGTTCCAGCCCCATCTTCGCAAACGGGACGCGCTTGTATCCGGGCGCGAACGGTTGGGCGCCGCCCTTGAGCCGGTAGTCGCCGCGTGCGGAGTCGACGAAGACGTGGTCCTTCTCCGTCAGGTCGTTCTGGATGGCGAGGAACGTCGGGTTCTGGTCCGTCAAATTGTCCTTGATCGTGATGCCGGGTAGGGTGTCGGCCTTGTTCTGGATTTGCAGCCAGTCCGGGCAGCGGGAAGAAACATTGTTCTGGATCACGTCATATTTGGGCGCATCCGGGTCGTCCTTCAGGATGCCGGCCAGGTGCGGATAGCGCGCGCTGTAGAGCGGGCCGTTATAGGGAACGGCGGCCAGGCGCTTCTCCATGCCCCAGCCGCCACCGGGGGCGAGCGACTTCGCGGCCCAGTTCAGGCCGCGGGCGTCCAGAGAGACGGCGGGATGGCAGTCTACGAAGACATTGTTTTCGACAGTGATGTCGCGCCCACCGCCGATCTCGATGGCGTGGCCCGCCCGGACGAAGACATTGCCGAAGATGACGGCCCCCGCCGCCGTGTCGTCCAAGTAGACGCCCATGACGTCGTGGAACTCGCCCTTCACGCCAGTCTCGTTCGTCAAGTCGTGGAAGTAATTGAAGCGGACGACGTCGCCGCGCATGGTCCAGTCACGGCCCATGTAGAAGGCGCCCGAGTCGCCGGTCTCGCGGCAGACGTGGTGGACCTCGTTGTACTCGATGAGGTGGTCGTTGCCGCCCAGCAGGATGGCGTTGTGCGGGGCGTCATAGATCAAGTTGTGAGAGATGCGGTTGCCGACGCCGTCAATGCCGACGCCGGGGCGGTACGTCCGCGCCCAGCGGCTGTAGTCGTGGATACGGCAGTTTTCGACGAAGTTGCGCCCCTGCGTCAGTGTTTTGCGGTCCCCACCATCAATCGAAATGCCCCCCTCGCCAGTCTGTGTGATCTCGCCACCGCTTACACCGCTGTCCGTCGAGGCCGCAATCGTTGCGCCCCGATCGCCGGTGTTGCGGAGGGTGCAGCCCTCGATCAGATCGTGCCCCCCGTTGCGGATGGTGACGGCATCGCCCCGACAGTCCTCGAAGGTCAGCCCGCGCAGGGTGACGTGGGAGACGCCGTCCAGGTGGACCAGATCGCGCGTCAGTGAGACCATCGGGCGGCCCGTCCTGATGTCCGAGGGCGGCCAGAAATACAGCCGGCCCCCTTGCCGGTCCAGATACCACTCGCCCGGCGTGTCCAGTTCTTCCAGCAGGTTCAGGGCGTACCAGCGGTGGCCTACCGTGGGGGAAAGGAGGTCGGTGCTGGGGGCCGTCCGGATCAAGTGTTGGGCGGTGTCAATGCCGGTGATCTTCGTGTAGCTGTCGGCCCAGTCGAACTTCCAGTAGCCGTAGACCCAGGCGTCTTCGGCCTTCGCCCAGCGCTGAGGCCGGTCGCCGTCATAGGAGAAGTGGTCGGTGCCCTGGTCGGCGGCAGCCCCGACGACGTGCGCCCACTTCCCGGCGTTGGGCCAGCGCGCCAGGGTCATAGGAGCATCCTGGAAGAACAATTCCAGCCCAGCGGGCGTGACCGGGCTGCCGAAGCCGCGCGGCGTCATTTGCCCGTAGTCCGTGATGTTCTGCGCTTTCAAGTCGGACACCAGGACGTGGCTTCGTGCGGCCGGGTCGAGCCGACCTGTTACCGTCAGGTCCGTGACCGGCTTCCAGCCCGTCACTTCGTGCCCACCGGTCACGCGCACTGTTTCGCCGCCCCAGCCCGCATATGTGACTGGGGCCGGAGAAACATCGTCGGCGGCGGAAAGCGTGAACGTGCTGGCCTGAAAATATGTCCCACCGCGTATCCAGACGGTCGCCCCCTCCTTTGGCATCCTGCCGACACTTTTGAGGGCGCGGAGCCGGTCGCGCGCCCCGGCCAGCGTCGCGAGCGGTGAGGCTCTGCCGCCAGGTGCGTTGTCGTGCCCGTGCGGGGAAACGTACAGGGCGAGCGGCGCCGCCGAAACGGGCGTGACGAGCAGGAGGGCAAAGAGCGCGAGGGACGGCAGTGTCGGGGGATTCATGGTGGGCGATTCGACGCGCTGGACCGGTTGTCCTGCTTCCGGCGCGAAGAGGCACAAAAAAGCGCCACGCCCTCCGGCGGCGAAGGGCCTGGCGCTTGGGCGGGCGCTAGGACGTGGGGGGCGATTTCCTCCGGGCGGCTGCAGCCAGACCGCCCAAGCCGAGCAAGAGCAGCAGGCCCAGGGAGGCCATGGTAGAGGCTTCCGGGACGACGGGGGCGCTCACCAGAACGCTGATGGGCGTCCCATTCTGCGTGACGAAAGGGTCTACGCCGCCGGTCTGGTTGTACACTTTGAACGAGGCGCCGGTGGGATTCAGCGGGGCGGTGTTCAGTTGCTGGATGAAGATCAGCCCGAACTGGGGGTCGTCGGCGTGGATGACTGATTCGACCGTCGTGGAGATGTCGAAGTCATGAGTGTCGTCGAGGGTCCACCCTGTGGGCAGGTAGGCGGAGACGACGCCAACGACGCCTGCCTGCTTTTCCAGCGTGCTGTTGCCAAAGCTGTAGATGTCGTAGCTTGGGTTATTCGCCCCGACGTTGTGAAATCCGGTGATGGTGAAATCGTAGTAGTTGAAATTGTACGTCGTGGTGGGGATGATGCCGGTGCCAGCGATGGTGACGAGGCTGGTGTGGTTGAACGCGGCGGTGATGGTCGGCAGCCCGGCGGAGGGGCTAACGATCTGCTGCGCCTGGGCGGCGGGCGGTAGCAGCAGAAGTGGTGCCAGGGACAGAAAGCAGACGGTGCGGCGGAAGGTCCTCGGAGCAGTGGATGACATGGGCAGGTTCCTTTTCAGAATACCGAAGGACTTCTTCGGGGGGGCACGGTGGTACAAGACGGCATGAGTCTCAAGCGGCCTAGTGATCTTTACAGCATAATTCATGCCAATCGGATCTGTGCGCGAAAATAACAGTTTTGCTGCTACCCGTCCGCCAGCGCGCCGCTTACGGCCTGTTCCCAAGTGAGCGCGGCGCCCTCAGCCCACGCCGCATCAAACGCTTCTGCGCTCTGGGCGGCCTGCGTGACCCGGATGTCCGCCTCCAGGGCGGCTTGATGGGAGGCGTCGTGCCCCGCGCCTGGTGCCTGCCGCGCCCGCGCGGCCGCGCCCAGGTGGCGCGCGGCCCGCGCGGCCTCTCCGCCAGCTTGGCACAGTTTCGCCCATGCTTCCAGGGCGTCCGCCCCGCTCAGGCCGTCCCCGATCTCCAGGGCCAGCGTCAGGCCCTCCGCCATCCGCAGCCGCGCTTCCGAGGCACGGCCCTGGCGCAGCGCGACTGCCCCCAGCAGGGAGAGGCAGCCCACGAGGTTGCGGTTCCGGGTGCCGACGCGCCGGTGCAGGGCGAGCGCCTCCACCAGCCAGGTCCGCGCTTCGGCGTCCTCGCCGCGCGCCGAGGCGATCTCCCCCAGGTTGTTCAGCTCGTTCGCGACCCCCTCGTCGTCGCCCTGCTCCCGGAAGTAGGCCAAACTCTCCCCGCCGACCAGGGCCGCCGCCGCCAGATCGCCCTGGTTCTTCATGACGACGCCCAGGTTGCCCAGAGCTTTGGCGACCCCGGCTTGTTCCCCAAGCTTACGGTAGAGTGGCAGGCAGCGCTCGTAATAGACCCGCGCCGCCGCCAGATCGCCCTGCATCAGAGCGACGTTCCCCAGAGTCAGCAGCACGCCCACGCCGCCGCGCGCGTTTTCGGTGGACTCGAATAAGGCCAGCGCTTCTTCGGCCAGTGCGCGGGCCGCCGCCATGTTCCCCTGGACTTGCTCCAGTCCGGACGCGAACCGTAGGGCGGCGGCCCGCGCCAGCGGGTATGCGTGCGCTCCCGCGTGCCCTGTCGCCGCCGCCAGCCGCTCCCTGCCTTCCGCCAGATAGCCGCGCACACGCCAGAACCGGTACAAAGCGCGCGCCAGGCGTAGGCCCGGCTCGGCCCCGGTCCCATCTTCCCGGCACCAGTCCAGGGCAGCCCGCAGGTTGTCGTGCTCGGCCTCGAGCCGGTCCAGCCACCGCGCCTGCTCCGGCCCGCGTGTCCCGGCATCGGCTTCTTCGGCTAGAGCAAGGAAATGATCGCAGTGCCGGGCGCGCGCCGATTCGCTCTCACCCCCTTCCAGGAGGCGGTCGGCGGCGTACTGGCGCACGGATTCCAGCAGGCGGTAGCGCATCCGCTCTTCGCGCTGTTCTACGACCAGGAGGCTCTTGTCGGCGAGCGCGGTCACCAGGTCCAGCACTTCCCAGTCTTCCACCTCGCCCCCGGTGCAGACCGCTTCCGCCGACTCCAGGCTCCAGTCGCCCGCGAAGACCGACAAGCGGGCCAGGACCGACTTTTCGGCGGGCAGCAGAAGGTCATAAGACCAGTCAATCAGAGCGCGCAGGGTCTGCTGGCGCGGCAGTGCCGTCCGCGACCCGCCGGTGAGCAGCCGGAACCGGCCCCCCAGGCGGGCGTTGATCTCCTCGACCGAGAGGGCGCGGACGCGGGCAGCGGCGAGTTCCAGAGCAAGCGGGATGCCGTCGAGCCGGCGGCAGACGGCGGCGACGGCGGCGGCGTTGCCGTCGGTGACGGCGAAAGAGGGCTGGGCCTGGCGGGCGCGCTCAGCGAACAAGCGTCCGGACTCGGTGATGGACACCTCGTCGGCCGTCCGCGCCTTCAAGCCGGGCAGAGAGAGGCTGGGGACACGGAAGGTCTGCTCGCCCGCCACCCCAAGCGCCTCGCGGCTGGTCGCCAGGATATGCACCTGAGGGCAGGCGGCCAGGAGGTCGGACGCGAGGGCGGCGCAGGCGCCCAGGACATGTTCGCAGTTGTCGAACACCAGCAGCA
>JANOOM010000208.1:0-4338 GCA_031421335.1 Armatimonadota bacterium | reverse complement strand
GTGGCGGCATATTGCCCCCCACCCTTCTCGGTGACGGCCGGGTGGGTCGAGCCCATGTCCATACTCGTCATTGCTACACTTGTGGTGATGGCGGCCCCGGTGACGGCCTTGCCCTGGGCGTCGGTGACGCTGATAAGGAGCGGATTGTCGCCCGACTTGGGCGGGGAGATCGTGGCGACGGTGATCTTGACGGGCGCGGGAGATGCGGGGGCGGCGCCCGGCTTCGGCGCGGCGTCCATGTTCATGCCCGGCATAGCCTTTATGTCGCGAGCCGGGGCATCCGGCTTGGGCGCCGCCGGCGCAGCGTCCGGCTTCTTGGCGTCCATCTTCATGCCGGCCATGGGGATGTCGGCGTCGTCCGCTGCGGGCTTGGCGTAGTTCTGCTCGTCGAACTTCATGTGCATGGCGGGCATCTTCATCCCCTCCATGCCGCTGCCGCCGACCATCATCTGGTTCATCATGGCGACCATCCCGGCGTTGTGGCCGAAGCCGGTCTGCTTCGCCCAGTCCTCATCACCGGTGGCAGTGTAGGTGCCGATCTCCTTCAACTCGGGCATCGGCGCGGTCTTCATGTCGCCGGTGCCGGCCATGCCCTTCATGCCACCCTCGCTCGGCGCGGCGGCAGCGGGCGGGACCAGCGCAGGTTTGGCTGTGGAGGTGCTCATGTCCATGCCGAGCATCGGGTCTGCGGCGGGGGCGTCCGCCTTGGCGGGCGCCGCGGCCGCCGCCTTGACTGCCGGCGACTTCCACGGCGCCTTGGCGCCCGCCTCGAAGTTCAGCACAGCGAGTTTAGCGGCCCCACTGCGGACGACCACGCGCCAGGGACCGTTCATGCTGAAGTTGACCTTCGCGGTATACTGCCCCGCACCCGTCTCAACGAAAGTGGGATGGGTCATGCCCATGTCCATGCTCGTCATCGCCACGCTTGCCGTCAGATTCAGGCCCGTGGCCGGCTTGCCGCCCGCATCAAGCACTGTCAGGGCAAGCGTGTTGTCGCCCGCCTGGGGGGCGGCGGGGTCAAGCGTCGCGGTGACGGTCAGGGGCGCGGCAGCGGGCTTGGCCGCCATCTTTATGCCGCCCATATTCATGCCTGCCATGGCTTCGTCGGCATGGGCCAGCCTGGTGAGCGCGGCTGTCGTGAGCGTCAGCGCTGAAAGTATCAAGACTGTTTTGTTCATGGGAATCCTCAATCCGGGATGTACTGGTGCTTCAAGTTCAAGAGCGACCGGCGCGGCCCAACACTGCGGTTGAACAGCGTGTCGAAGTTGAACACGAAGCCCACTTGAAGCGCATTCTCCTCGCGCGCCCCGCCGTAGGCATTCGTCAGCGCGTCCCCCCGGTGCT
The DNA here is from genome assembly GCA_031421335.1 of Armatimonadota bacterium. Classification (GTDB taxonomy): domain Bacteria; phylum Armatimonadota; class Armatimonadia; order Armatimonadales; family Capsulimonadaceae; genus JANXMY01. Next base: position 2,994 of record JANOOM010000208.1, on the reverse strand, counting down.
GATAGATGTACTGGGCCACCACGTCGAAGCCGTCACCCAGGCGCTTCACGCCGGTCAAGGCGAGGCCGACCGAACCTGCCTGCGAGACGCGGCTGTAGCTCTTGTAGCCCGCCGTCAGCGAGACCTGGTAGGCGGGTTTGCCGAACGGGGAGTGCAGATAGCGCACGGCGGCCGTCACCGCGTTGGAGTCGGCCCGGAACGTGTCCGGCGTCGCGCGGAAGGAGCGCAGGGTGTTGCCGGTCGTAAAGTTGTCAAGCACGCGCAGATCTATCAGGTTGACCAGGCTCGGCTTGAGGTTGACCACGCCTCCCGCATAGAGTGCTTCCGACGAGCCGCCGTCGGCGCGGGCGATGGAGCGGTGTTCGTAGCCAGCCCCATAAGAAATGACCTTGGAGACGGCCTCCAGGCCGGGCAGCCCGAGGTGCTGGACGCTGACCCCGTAGGCGTTCAGGCCCGTGCCCGTACTCGGCCCCCGGCTGGTGTCCGCACTCTCGATCAGGTGCTGGACGTGGAAGTTTTCGAATGTCGTTAGCTTCTGGTTCAGCGTGACTGAGGCGACGTTCGCGTAGCGGTGTTCGTTCACATTCTCGCCACTGGAAAGCGGATCGAGCAGGTTGGTGAATGTCACGAGATCGTCGCCGCGCAGGGTCGGGAAGGTCACGATCTGGGCGGTGGGCTGGTCGGTGCGCCCGATGTAGGCTTCCAGCGCCTGTGCCTGGTAATCGGCATAGGCTTGATGAAGGAAGACCTGCGTCCCGCGCCCGGTGTTGGTCTGGTCGAGGGCCAGTCCACCGATGGTGAGGCTGCCGATGCCGCCCTTGTAGAGCCGCTGGGCGGCCCCGAGCAGCAGGCTGGTGTCGGAGAGGTTCACCTGGCTGCTGGAAGCCCGACCGCCGTCGGGGGTGGCGTTGCGCGAGCGGCCCAGGTCCAGGGTGGCAACGCCGGTCCCGGCGATCTCGATCTGCGGGGCGACGCTGGGCTGCTCCGGGATGGGCACCTGCTGGGCCTGCCCGAAGGCCGGGGTGATGCCGAGGGCTGTCAGCCCTGCCAGGACCGCCAGGGTCGCCCATCGTCCGGGGCGTTTCTTGCTGCTGCGCTGCGCTGTCCTCAAATGCTGCCTCCTTTGTGTCCGCTTCTTGCCCTACGAGTTCGTCTGGATGATATCCTTGAACTTGATCCCGTGCTCCTCGGCATCCTCGTACATCAGCATCGTCATCATGCCGCCGGGGTGGATGCCGTTGTTCGTGGTCGAAAGGTCGCTGTGGTCGTGGAAGTGCCACGAGCCGGGGTTCGTCCCTTGGATGATGATGTCCGAGGTCGTGCCGGGGAAAATTGGGATCGTGTTCAAGCGCAGGGGCGCGGCCAGCGGCCCACCGTCCTGACAGACGTGCCAGAAGTCATGCCCATGCAGGTGGAAGTAGTGCGGCTGCATCCCGCCCCCGATCAAGCGCACCCGGATGTTCTCACCGGTGCGGATCAGCAGGGGGTCCGTCATCGGGTACGACTTGCCGTTGATCATGAAGAAGTTCGGCGTGATGATGCGGTTCGGCCCGACCATCGCCGTCGTGTACGTCGGGGTGTAGCCGTCCTTGATGGCCTTCAGGAAGGTCGCTTTGTCCTGGAACCAGCCCATCATGCGCCCATTCATCTCGCCCATCAGCCGCGGGTCGTTGTTCATGGCCCCCATGGTCATGCCCATGCCGACCATCTCGTTGAGGCTCTCGTTGACCCAGTTGGTGTCTATCTCCGACAGCAGCAGGGTGTAGTCCCGCGTGTACGGGAAGGTCTTCCTGACGATGTCGTTGTCGGCCTCCACGATCAGAGCGCCGACCAGGCCCGCCTGCTGGTGCAGGGTGGTCATGACGTGGCAGTGGTAGAAGTGCGTCCCGGCGGGCTGGGCGCGGAACAGGTAGCGATAGCCCTGGCCAGTGAAGACGGGCCACTGGGTCCCGAACGGCACGCCGTCCATCTCGTTGGCGAGCATCATGCCATGCCAGTGGATGGTGTGGTTCTCGGGGGACTTGTTCTTGAGGTCCACCTGCACCCACTCGTTCTCCTGGACGCGCAGGACGGGGCCGGGGTAGGAGCCGTTGAACAGGAACATATGCGCTTTGATGCCGGGCACGATCTCGTGGATGCCGATGGTGACTTCCATCTCGAACTTGTGGATCACTTCGCCGGCCTTCGGCATGTCGCGGGGATTATACTGCGGGGCCGTCTCCTGCGGGTTGAAACTCGCGGGCCAGACCGTCGCAGGCTTGTCCATCGGCGCGCTGCCATCGGCCCAAGCGGGAACAGCGGCCTTACCCAGCAGCAGCCCGGCCCCCGCCGCGCCCGCAACGCCCGTCATAAACTGGCGGCGCGAGACATCCTGCGTCGTGGCTTCCTCTGTCGTGGCTTTCTCTGTCGTGGCTTCCTGCTTCATACCCTGGTGAGCATCCTTCTTACGGAACAGCTTCATGGTCTTTTCTTTCTATGCGGCTGCACTAGCGGACGTGCAGTGTGCCCCACATCCCGCCCTGTGCGTGTCCGGGGATGGTGCAAAAGTAGTAATAGGTGCCCGGCTTCGATGGCACCCGCAGCGTCACGTCCGCCGCGTGGAAAGCCGCGTCGGTCTTGTGCGCCAGGCCGGATGTGCCGACTGAGGGCGTAGAAACAGCGTGCTGCGCTCCAAAGCGCAGGTTGTGGGTCATGTCGTCATCGGTATTGATGAAAAGCGTTTTGAGTGTCGCTCCCGCCGGGACCACCAGGGTAGGGTTTCGCAGTTCTGCGATGCGGTACGAAAGCATGTCGCTTGGCGGACCGCTGTGGACTACGAGGCGCACCGTCTTTTGGCGAAACGTCAGCGTCTTCTTGTCGGCGGAGATGTCGCCGCGCGTTGCGGCCTTGTCAGCCGCCGCCGCTTGTGGGAGAGAAAGCGTCCTCGACTTCGCGCCTGTAAGTGTCATGCCGCCACCAGGGGCGGCTTGGGCTGCGAGTGCAGAGCCAAAACAG
>JANOOM010000207.1:0-8835 GCA_031421335.1 Armatimonadota bacterium | reverse complement strand
AAGTCGCTGGATCTGGGCTTGGCCCCTTTAACGTCTTCGTCCCAGATGTTGCCCTCGGTCGCCGTCGGGTCCGCGACGGGAGTAGCATTACCGGCCATCATCCCGGTGTCAAGGTCCAAAGCGATCATGCTCAGGAAGCTGTTCGGAATCAGGCCAGAGTAGATAGAGTTGTCCGGGTTGCTATCCCCGGCCCTCTTCAAGTTCTTCAAGGTCAGACGGGCCGCCGTCGTATCCGCCCCACTGAGCGCGGGGACATCACGGTCCTCATGGACTATCTTCCAGCTATATGTCAGGTAAGAAATCTTCGCTTTGAGCGCGCTCACGCCGTTACCGCCCGCAGCCAACGGGTTGAACGCAATGCCGCCGATGTTGCCGAGTGAGTTGTTACTGGCGTCCATGATGTTCGGCGAGGTCAGCGTGAACTCGTAAGGGTCATTATCGAAGCCAAAGGGATTCGCTGTCGTCACCGCTGCGGTCCCCGTCGGCAGGTGGAAGGAGCGATAGATGGTCACGCTCTTCCACGGGAGCGGCGGCGGGATTGGAGACGCAACCGTATTGTAATTGTAAGTCGCCCCCGAAGCGTCTTTGTTGTTGGCCGCGACGATTGGGTCAAACCAGCCGCCATTGTAGTAGAGCTGCGAGTCGGGCCGGAATGCCGAGGTCGCTCCATAGGTAGTATCCCGTGCGTCGGTCGTTGCCGGGGAGCCGGCAGCGCCGGAATGCGGGATCTTGAGGCTCACCGGGTAAGGCTTGTCAACTTTCGTCATCGGGTCAGTGGCTATGATTAGCATCACAAATGACTGATCGTACTTCTGGGCATACGGCACGGCGACTCTGCCGTTGGTGTAGTCCACGAGGACCCGCTGTTGTCCGGGGAAGATCACGTCCTGTGGAAGATCCGACTTCGGCGCCAGCGCGTCAACGTAGTTCCCAGGAAGTGCCTGCCAAAAGGGGCTGTTGATCGCCAAATATTTAGAGAAGTTCGGGTCGTTCAGCGCCACCGGCATGACGATCGGGCCGTAGTTAATGACATAGATTGACTGCCGCGTCGCGCCCGTGGCGGACGGGACAGTGACCGTCTCGTTGCTGATGACGCGGGCGCGGTCCAGTGTCTTCGAGTAGTCTGGCTCCACGTTCGGGTTAAAGTCAGGGTCGTAGCTGGCATCGGCTACGGACGCTTGGGTCAGGTCATTCGTCGCCGGGGTCGGCAGAATAGCCTCGGGCAGCCCGCCGGTGTTCTGCGCCTGCGTCTGCACGGCGGCTTGGCCGAGGCTGTCGGCGAGGGCCGCATTGCCGACGCTGTTGATTGAGAAAAACCCGCTCGGGTACAGGCGCACGATGATGAGGATACCCAGCACCAAAAGTACCAGGACAACCAGGACCTCGATCAGCGAGACGCCACGCCGCGTTCGTTTTCGCATTTTTCCCATATAAGTGTTGCTGTCTTCCGGGGGCTGTGACTAAAGCTCCGCGACCCGTCAGGAAACTAAAGCTGCGGGTAGCGCCAGAAAGTCGGCTGGTTCTGGGGCGCAGCAGTGATGCCTTCTTTGACCTGGAAGTCTTCGGCCTTCAGCTTCTTGACTGCGCCGCTCTGGAACATGAGCAGCACCTTGTCGGCATTCTGAACATGGTATGAGGTCATGGTAATAATGGTGTCGGCGGGCGGGTTCTGCCACCGGAGCTGCCGCTTGTAATCGGGATCGGTCGTGGACACACTCGGGTCGCAGTAGCCCGGTGTGCCATTTGAGGGGCAGACCGTCCCTTCGTGGGCCAGTTGGTAGCGAGGGTAGAAAGTGTTTTGATCCACCTGATTGCCCGCCGTAACCTTCGGGCCGCTGTCGTAAGCGTCGAGCTTGTAGAAACTGCGGCTCGTGAGCACGACCTGTCCGGCCTTTGCCATAGTACAACCGGAGCCGGCGGTGCCGTTCAGCTTCCCATCAACGACATCGGAGCAGGGCGCGACGATGTTGGTCGTGAGCTGCGTCGTGATCTGCTGTGCTGACGCGGCATTCGCGTCCAGGGTGTTGTTCGGGTCCGTGAACTCGTTCGGGTCCTTGATGTAGGCCGGGTACAGGCCGGGGAAGTAGATCGCCGCGCTGCCATTGTTTGCGGTCTGCGCCATGGACAGCCCGTTCTGCATCGTCGAGCCGGGGTAGGCGTAGCCGAACAGCACGTCCGGGTACTTGTGGTTATCCAGCTTGTACTGCTCCATCTTCTGCTGGATGTCCTTCATGTTGGAGATCGCAACGCCCTGGCGCGAGCCTTCGCGGACGGAGGCGAACACGGGCAGGAGGATCGCCGTCAGGATCGCAATAATAGCGATGACGACGAGCAGTTCGATGAGCGTGAAACCGGGCGTGCGGGCTGGGGTGAAACCACTGGGACGGCGGCGCGGGGGTGCCATGATGATGCTCCTGAAATCGGGTGAGCGAGTCGGCATCGGAATGCCTCCCGCAGCCACTGGTAAGTGTAACTGTTGCTGGACGACGGGGCACAAAAGAATGTTCCCGATATTTGGAAAAAGTTTCAGGTATTTTTCGGGGCGCGGGTCCTTCTTTAGAAGCCGCTTAATCCGGGCGGTGCCGCGGCCACGCTGAGGAACCTCCCGAGATACCAGGCGGCGACCGCATGGCCGTAGAACAGGGCCAGCAGAGCGCCCAGGGCCATGGAGGGGCCGAAGGGCATGGCGACGCGCTCGCCGAGCCGCCGCCGCGAGCGGACGATGACGGCCATCCCGACGAGTGCGCCGAGGGTGATGGCGAAGAGCAGCGAGCCGAGGGCGAGGCTCAGGCCGAGGTTCGCCCCGATGAGGGCGGCCAGCTTGCCGTCACCGCTGCCCATGCCGCCGGCGTCCTCGTCCGCCTCGATCTCCTCGCCGGTGTAGCCTTCCAGGGGCGCCTTGGCGCCCCAGCGCGTTTCGACCCAGCGGCGCAGGGGAGGAACAAGGGTGCCGAGATAATACAAGCTGTTGTAGGCCCAGTCTTCGGCGTTGTCGCGGAGGTAGGTGCCGGCTGCCTTGGCGACGCCCATTCGCTTGTCCACGAGCGCGGCCAGAACGATGTAGGACACCAGGCCGATGAGGTAGATGACGGCGGCGTAGCCGAACAAGCCCTTGAGGCTGTCGGCGAAGGTCCCAGCAATCAGGCCATGTGCCAGACCGAGCAGGATGCCCAGGGCGCACAAGCCGTCGTCAATGACAAAATGCTCCAGGTCAATGAAGAAGACGCAGATGAGGAGGGCTGTGAACAGGCAGTAGAAGACAGCATCGTACCACATGCCGTCGGCCTGATAGGTGTACCAGGTGACAACCGCGAAGAGAATGCCGGTCAGCAGCTCGACGCCGGGGTAGCGCCAGGAGATCGGCTCGCGGCAATACCGGCAGCGCGCCCGGAGCAGGAGGAACGACAGGACGGGGAAAAGGTCCAAGACCCCCAGGCGATGCTCGCACCGGGGGCAGTAAGACCAGGTCGGGGTGGAAACACTGCCGCCACGCGGCAGGCGGTAGATGACCACGTTCAGAAAGGACCCGATGGCGACGCCATAGAGCGACGCCGCCACGAGCCAGAAAGTCAACGGCAGACTGTTTATTCGCCCGCGCCCTTTTCGGTGCCGTCGCCGCCCGAGAGCGACTGGATCAGGACGATCATGGGCATGAACATGCCCAGGATGATCAAGAGGACTGCGACGCCTAGAAAGCAGATGAGCATCGGCTCGACGGCGACGGCCAAGGCGGCGAGCGCAGCGTCCACTTCGTCCTCATAGAAATCGGCGATCTTGGAGAGCATGGCGTCGAGCGAACCCGACTCCTCGCCGATGGAGATCATCTGGACGACCATGGGAGGAAACAGCTTGGACTTGACCAGCGGGTCGCCGATGCGGTCGCCCTCGCGGATGCGGGCGCGGGCCTCCATGATGGCGTCCGACATGACGACGTTCGAGACTGTGCCGGCGACCGTCTCCAGGGCCTGAAGGATAGGAACGCCCGAAGTCAGCAGGGTGCCCAGGGTGCGCGAGAAGCGGGCCAGGGCGACCTTGTGGTTCAGCTTGCCGAAGACCGGCACTTTGAGCTTGAACTTGTCCCAGGCGTGCATACCGAAGTTCGTTTTGATGAACGCCTTGAAAGAGGTCGTCACCACGACCACGGTGAGGATGACGAGGAGGAACTTGGGGCCGGTCAAAAAGTCGGAGACCGCAACCAGGCCGAGCGTCAGGGCTGGGAAGTCTGCCCTGCCGTGAGGCAGCATCGTCTCGAACAGGCCGAGAAAGGTCGGCACGATGAATTTGCACAAGCCGACCACGATCAAAACAGCCGCGCTCATGACGATCGTAGGGTAGGTCATGGCCGACTTGATCTTGCGCTTCATCTCGACGTCCTTTTCCAGGAACGTCGAGAGTCGCTGCAAGGTTTCTTCCAGGACACCGCCGACCTCGCCCGCGCGGATGAGTCCGATGAACAGGTTGGAAAAGACACTAGGGTACTTCGCCATACTCTTGGAAAGCGTGTTGCCCGCCTCGACTTCTTTGAGGACATCCAGGATGATCCGTTTGAGGCGCGGGTTGGACTGCTGCTGGCTGAGGACGTCCAGGCAGCGGACGAGCGAGACGCCTGCGTCGATCATGGTGGAGAACTGGCGGCAGAAGATCGAAAGCTCGGTGAGCTTGACTCTTTGCAAGTTCTCGAACCAGTTGCCGCCGGCCTTCTTGGCTCGGGCGGCCTTGATCTCGGAGATGACGAAGCCCTGCTCGCGCAGACGTCGGGCGAGTACGTCCGGGTTTTCCGCCTCCGAGGTGCCGTTCCGCATGGTGCCAGAGGCGTCTCGGACGGTATATGCATAAGTTGCCATGGTGGGTGCCCCTTAGAGCCTGTAGGGGCGAACCTTGTGTTCGCCCAACTTGGTGACGCGACTTGGTGACGCGACTTGGTGACGCGACGTGTTCCGAGGATGAAGGACGAACACAAGGTTCGCCCCTACGGATATTGTGTTGTAACGCTATTCTACCGCAAAACGGTTCGGCCCACGCCGAAATCTTTTTCTGCGTTACCGGCCGGCGGGGCGCGGGGCACCCGGACGGCCGCCGCCGGTCGCCGCCGTCGGGTCGGTGTCACCCTGGAGCATCCGTTTCAGTTCTTCCGGGTTCTGCGAGCGGCTCAGGGCACTCTCGAAGGTGATCTTGCCTTCTATGTACAAGTTCCGCAGGCAAAGGTCGGTGGTGATCATGCCGACGTTGGCCGAGGTCTGGATGATGGACGTGATCTGCTGCGGCTTTGCTTCGCGGATCAAGTTGCGGATGGCGGCTGTGGCAATCATGATCTCTTGGGCGGCGATGCGGCCCCGCCCGGTCTGCGCCTGATAATTGGGCGTGGTCGGGATGAGCTGCTGCGAGATGATCGCTTGAAGGTTGCCCGAGAGCTGCAAGCGCACCTGCTCCTTGGCGCCATCTGGGAAGCTGTCCACGATGCGGTCCACGGAGGAGGCCGCCGAGTTTGTGTGCAGCGTGCCGAAGACGAGGTGGCCCGTTTCGGCCGCTGAGACCGCGAGCTGCATCGTCTCTTGGTCGCGCATCTCACCGACGAGGATGACGTCCGGGTCTTCCCGGAGCGATGCCCGGAGGGCGTTCGCGAAACTCTTGGTGTCCATGCCCAGCTCGCGCTGGTTGATGATGGACAGCCGATGATTATGCACGAACTCGATGGGGTCCTCGATCGTGATGATGTGCTCCGACCGGTTGACGTTGATATGGTTGATCATCGCCGCCAGGGTCGTGGACTTGCCCGAGCCGGTCGGGCCGGTGACCAAAATCAGGCCGCGCCGGGTGTGGGTCAGCTTTTCTAGGATGGGTGGCATGCCCATATCTTCCAGGCTGGGGATCTTGGTCGGGATGAGCCGCAGGGACGCGGCGACGCTGCCCTTGTCCTTGAAGATGTTGACCCGGTAGCGGGCCTTCTTGCCCAGGGCATAGGAAAAGTCCAGTTCCCAGTTGCTTTCGAACTTCTGGATCTGCTCATCCGTCAGGATGGCGTACATCATCTGCTGGATGTCCAGCGCGCTCATGTTCTCGTAGGGGGTCGGCTCCAGAGCGCCGTCCGCACGGATGACCGGCGGGATGCCTTGAGCGAGGTGCAGGTCGGACGACCCCTTGGTGTTGTAGACGAGGTCCAGCAGCTCGTCAATGTGCAGGTCCTGGACGGACTTCTTCTGCTGTTTGGCGACGGGGCGCGGCTGGAACTGCGGGACGGCCTGCGGGCTGGTGCCCGCCGCCCCGTTCGCCTGCGGGGGTACCTGCGGCATCGGAGGTGTTCTTATTGGGTCTGCCATAAAATACTCTCTTTCAACAAACCGTAAGGCCCCCCGGCCCATGCGATGGGGGCCGGGGGGCTGACCGTGAGAGGACCGCCGTTAGAAGCCTGCGGTGAAGACGACGCGCATAACCTCGTCGGGGCTTGTCATTCCTTCCAGGATCTTCAGCAGGCCGTCTTCGCGCAGTTCCAGCTTCCCGTTCGCCTTGGCGGCTTCGCGGATGTCGGCGACCGGGGCGCGGCGGACGACAAGCTCGGCGATCTCCTCGTTCATCGTCATCAGCTCGTACAGGCCCACACGGCCCTTGTACCCCTTGAACCGGCACTCCTCACAGCCTTTGCCTTCGTAGAGGGTGACCATGGCGTTCGGGTCCTCGTTCTTGTAACCGAACTTGCTCAGGAAGCTGCCCGGGACCTGGTATGGCGACTTGCAGTTGGAGCAGACCTTGCGGCAGAGCCGCTGGGCCATGATCGCCTGCACGGTGGCCGCGATCAGGTAGGTCTCGATGCCCATGTCAGCCAGGCGCATGACGGCGGAAGGGGCATCGTTCGTGTGCAGGGTGGACAGAACAAGGTGGCCGGTCAGGGACGCTTCGACGGCGATCTGAGCGGTTTCCAGGTCGCGCATCTCTCCGACCATGATGATGTCCGGGTCTTGCCGCAGGAACGAGCGCAGGGCCGTGGCGAAGGTCAGGCCCGCCTTTTTGTTGATCTGCACCTGGGAGACGCCCGACAACTGGTACTCGACCGGGTCCTCGACCGTGATGATGTTCTTCTCGACCGAGTTGATCTTGTGCAGGACCGAGTAGAGCGTCGTCGTCTTGCCGGAACCCGTCGGGCCGGTGGTCAGGAACATGCCGTTCGGCTGGGCCACAATCTCTTCGAGCTTGGACTGGACTTCCGGCGTGAAGCCAAGCTTATTGAGGCCGAGCAGGACGCTGGTCTTGTCCAGAATACGCATGACGATCTTCTCGCCGAACATGGTGGGCAGACAGGACACGCGCATGTCGTAGTCCTTGCCCTCATGCCGGACGGGGATGCGTCCGTCCTGCGGCACGCGCCGCTCGGCGATGTTCAGCTCGGCCATGATCTTGAAGCGCGAAATCAGGGCGGCCTGGATGTGCTTCGGCACGGTCATGGTCTCGTTCAAGACGCCGTCAATGCGGTAGCGGATGCGAACGCCCTTGATGCCCGGCTCGACATGGATATCCGAAGCCTTTTCCCGGATCGCCTGCATCATGATGGCATGAGCGATACGAATGATCGGCGCTTCTTCCGAAATGCTTTCGAGTGAGGCGTCGTCATCGTCCACGCCCGCCCCGCCAAGCTCGGTGATCTCGCCCTTGATGGTCTGTTCCAGCTCACTCGGACCGCTCTCGGTGATCTGGAGATCGGGGCGCGGCGCCAGCCCGGTCGGCCCCTCGGTGATGATGGCGGGTGCCTGCGAGTTGCCGTCCTTGATGACAGCGGGCACGCCGCCGATGCCGTTGCCGTTCAGCGGCCCGGTGCCCGCGCGACTGCCGTTCCCGTTGGCAGCGAAGTTGCCGCTGTAGGCGCGGATGATGGCCTCTTCGATCTCGCTCTTGGTGGCGAGAACCGGCGTGAGCTTGCAGCGCGAAACCAGCTTGACGTCGTCCATGCCGATCGCGCCGGTCTTAACGTCGCCGATAGCTACCATCAGTTTGTTCGGGGTCGTCGTGCTGTCGCGCAGGATGGGCAAGATGTTGTAGCGCTTGGCGATATGTTCCGGCACAGCCTTGATCGCGGCAGGATCAATCCGCACTTTCGCCAGGTCCACGAACTTCATGCCGAGCGTCTCCGCGCGGGCCGAAGCGACGTCTTTCTCCGAGGCGAGCTGCAAATCCTGGATGATCGTGCCGAGGTCGCCGGGGGCACTCTTCTGGACATTGCGCGCGTCATCAAGCTGCTGCTCCGTGAGTACCCCGCGCTCGACGAGCACCTCGCCGATACTTTTTTTAGCCTGCATTACCATATTGGAAGTCTGCCTCCTTACGCAGTCCCTGTCTTCACTCGTGTTGTAAATCGTGTCGGAAACGGTGCGAACGATGAATAGATGAAAAGGGCGTTGGTGGTGCTGATAGCACCTCAAGTGGACATCAGCCGAGAGTGACGATCACAGGGCCGGAACTGTTGCGCGGAGCGGCCGGGGCCGGCGAAAGGAAGGGCGGCGAACGTAACAGCGGAACAGAGACGGAGTAATGTTCACTATTATAACATAAACGCGAAATCCGCGCAAGGGGTTCCTGTTGCCCTTCTTGCTAGGTTTCCAGAACGTTTTTAGAGGGCGGCCAATACGGCGGCCTCCATGACGGCGACAGGCATCTCTTCGGCACTCAGCCCGGTCCAGAGCGCGAGCGACAAGGCGCCCTGCCACACCAGCATTTTGACCCCGTTCATCGTTCCGCAGCCCCCCGCCGCCGCCGCCGCCAGCAGCCGGGTCTGAGCAGGCGAGTAGATCAGATCATAAACGAACGGTTTTGAGCCGAAAGCATTGGGCGGCAGGGCGGGCAGAACAG
>JANOOM010000206.1:0-5457 GCA_031421335.1 Armatimonadota bacterium | reverse complement strand
GCTGGGCGCGGCGCTGTCGGTCGAAGTGGCTCATGATGACCTAACCCCGGCGCAAGCGCCGACCCTGGCGCAACCGCACCCGACTCCCTGTTAGGGAAGGGTGAGAGGAGCAGGGAGTGGGAGGGAACTCCTCAACGATAAAAAATGGGAGCTGACGGCTCCCTCTTTACCCTTCCCTAACAGGGAAGGGTCGGCGCTTGCGCCGGGGTTAGGTCATCATGAGCCACTTCGACCGACAGCGCCGCGCCCAGCAGTTCGAGGGCTGGGCCTTCACCTTCTGCAAGGCCGCTTTCCTGGTCCTGCTCTTGCAGCGCTACGCCCTGCTCGTCCTGTCGGGGCTTGCGACTCTCTTTTATGTCCTGGCCGCGCTTGGGGGAGTCAAAGCGTGGCGCTGCTGGGCCAAGCCGCCCTGGGTGACGGTGTTCTGGTCAGTGGTCTTCGCTTGGCAGGTCTGGGCCTTGGCGACACATCACCCACTGTCGCTGTTCTAGGGGAGTCGGTAGGGAAGTCGGTAGGGGAGTCGGTAGGGGAGTCAGTAGAGGAGGCGGTACGATCATGCTCCCTGAGAGTGCCCGGCAAGAGATCGAGGGCGCCCTCCCCGCGCTTGCAGCCCCGCGCCCGGCAGTAGGCAGACGATGCCGAGATCGCCGCCGGAGACTGCCCAGTATAGCTCGGTCGCGCCCGCGAAAGGGCCGTCCGGGGCGTTGGGGTGGTACGGGTCCGCGCCCTGTGCTAGCGCCTCGCGGACCAGGGTGGCGTCTTTCCCGGCGATTGCCTGGTGCAGAAACTTGTTCCAGTCCATGTCTAGCGGGTCCTCGATAGGCACAGCGTCACTATCCGTGTTCCCGCGCTGCCAGGATTTGTCCGGCCGCGACGCCATTAGCCACTGGATTATCCGCCCCCCAAGCGCCGCTGTCTTTGTGGATGCCATTGAGTAGGTCCGACATCTTGGCGGCTTCCCGCTTCACCTCGTTCCTGCTGTTGGCGATCTGGGTCATGGCGCGGGAGAACCTTCCATCAAGCTCCTCCTGGATGGCTTTGATGCTTTTCTCAGATTCACTCACTGCGTGGCCGAGCTTGTGCAAATCTATGTCCTTTGATGTCTTCAAGTTTGTCTGAAACACCAGCAACAGGTAGGGGATGAACATGCTGTAGGAGATAATTGCCACGTTCAAGTCAAAGACCTGGCAGAGCGTCGCGCCGCACAGGTCGTAGACGGCATCCGGGACGACCGCGACCCCGTAGCCGACGGTCTTCTCCGGGCAGAGATACTTTTGGACCTCCTCAGCCTTTTTGACCACGGCCTTCTCGATCTGAGTTTTGATCTTCTGCTTGCCGCTGATATCCTCACACGCCAGGAACTGCTCGAGCAGGCTGGTGGCGGGCCACTTGCTGTCGATGGGCAGTATCCTCTTGTTCGGCAGGCGCAGACCGAACTCGCACGTCAGGCCCTGAACCTTGAAGTCCCGGACCTGCCATTCGGCCGGGAGTCGGGAAAACACCATGTCCAGAATGTTCTCCCCCGCTGCGCCTTTGCTCTGTGTCCCCGCGATCACCGACTCAAGCCTCCTGACGGATTCACCCATCAGGCGCTCGTCTTCCAGGCGCTCCTTGGTGATGGTGTGCAGGGTGCTCAGGCCGAGCTTGGCGTCATCGAGATGCTGGCGCATCTGGGCAGCGGTGACGACCAGCCCCTGCGTGTCCCGGCTGGTCCCGGTCACGTCCCTCTGGACGGCTTGCAAGACGGCGGCGAGGTTGGTCTGGTCGCTGTCCACCTTCTGGACTTTTTCCCTCAGAACGGCACTCTCCTGAGAGACCGCCTGGACCGCCTGCGTCAGATTCTGGAGCGGCGTCGCCAAATCGTCCGCCCCCTTTGGCTTCCGCACCAGGTTCCACACGCCGACCGCCAGCACCAGGGCCATCAACACGATCAAGACTGTTTCGCTCATGCCACCCTACTCCATGGGAAGTTGCATTAGCGGAAACGCCATGCCGGAAACATCTACATCAAACATCTACATCAAACATCTACATCCCCAGCACCTTCACCAAGAACGCCCACTGATCGGCGGCCTCCTCAATGATCTTGGCCGTGGGCTTGCCCGCGCCGTGGCCGGCCTTTGTCTCAATACGGATGAGGGCCGGCGCATCCCCGCCCTGGGCGGCCTGGAGGGCGGCGGCGAACTTGAAGGAGTGGGCGGGGACGACCCGGTCGTCGTGGTCGCCGGTCGTGATGAGGGTGGCCGGGTACGCGGTGCCGGGTTTCAAGTTGTGCAGGGGGGAGTAGGCGTACAGGACCGGGAAGTCGGAAGCGTCGTCGGCGGTGCCGTAGTCGGAGACCCAGGCCCAGCCGATGGTGAAACGCTGGAAGCGCAGCATGTCCAGCACGCCGACAGCGGGAAGGCAGGCCCCGAAGAGGTCCGGGCGCTGGGTGAGGCAGGCCCCGACCAACAACCCGCCGTTCGAGCCGCCGCCGATGGCGAGCTTGGGGGTGGACGTGTAGCCACTTTCGATCAGCCACTCGGCGGCGGCGATGAAGTCGTCGAAGACGTTCTGCTTGAAGTGCCGACGGCCCGCATCGTGCCATGCCTTGCCGTACTCGCCGCCGCCGCGCAGGTTGGCGACAGCCAGGATGCCGCCCATCTCGAGCCATGCGACTGAGGCGGGGCTGAAGGAGGGGGTCAGGGAGATGTCGAAGCCGCCGTAGCCGTACAAGTAGGTTGGGTTTTGGCCGTCCAGCGTCAGGCCCTTCTTGTGCGTCAGGAAGAGGGGAATGCGCGTGCCGTCTTTGGAAGCATAGAAGATCTGGCTGGTCTCGAAGAGGTCCGGGTCGAAGGCGACTTCCGGCCGGCGGTAGACTTCGCTCGCGCCCGAGGCGATGTCATAGCGGTACAAGGTCGTCGGAGCAGTGTAGGAGGTGTAGGCGTAGAAGGTCTCGGTGTAGTCCCGCTTGCCGCCGAAGCCGCCCGCAGAACCCAGGCCGGGCAGGGCGACCTCGCGCTCGAACGCGCCGTCCAGGCCGAAGACCTTTACCTGTGTGTGGGCGTCCCGAAGGTAGGTGGCGAAGAAGCGCCCGCCGACCAGGCTGACGTCTTGCAGCGTTTCGGCGGCCTCCGGAATGACCTCGCGCCAGCGCGCGGGATCGGGGGCCGTGATGTCCACGACGATAACGCGCCCACGTGGGGCGCCGTTGTCGGTTTGCAGCCAGAACTCGTTCCCCTCCCGGCCCAGAAAGCTGTAAGAAGCGTCGAAGCCGTCCAGGAAGGGGACGACTTGGGTGTCCGGGGCGGTCAGCGATTTGTAATACAGGCGGTTCTTGCGCTCGGTGCCCTGCCGGACAGCGATCAGCAGAAACTCGCCGTCTTCGGAGACCTGTCCGCCGAAGCCCCATTCCTTCTCGTCGGGCCGCTCGTAGACGAGGATGTCACTCTCCTGCGGCGTGCCCAGCGCGTGGAAGAACAGCTTCTGGAAGTAGTTCGCCTGCTGAAGCTCCTCGCCGGGCGCGGGCGCGTCGTAGCGGCTATAAAAGAAGCCGGACCCGTCTTTGGCCCAGGAGGCGCCCGAGAACTTGATCCAGCGCAGCAAGTCGGAGAGGTCCGCGCCCGTCCCCACGTCCCGCACGCGCCACTCGTTCCAGTCGGAGCCGGCCGCCGACAGGCCGTAGGCCATGTAGCGGCCGTCCTCGCTGATGGCATACCCCGCCAGCGCGACCGTGCCGTCGGCGGACAGGATGTTGGGGTCCAGCAGCACGCGCGGCTCGCCGCTCAAAGTTTCCGAGACGTACAAAACGCTTTGCGGCTGGAGGCCGTCGTTGCGCCGGTAAAAGAAGCGCCCGCCCTGGACCAGTGGCAGGCCGAACCGCTCATAGTCCCACAGCGTAGACAGGCGCTCGCGGATGGTCTCGCGGGCGGGAATGAGGGCCAGGAAGTCGAAGGCCAGGGTGTTCTCGGCCTCGACCCAGGCGCACGTCTCGGGCGCGTCGGCGTCTTCGAGCCACCGGTACGGGTCGGCGACCTGGGTGCCGTGGTAGTCGTCGGTCTGATCGGCCCGGCGCGCGGGCGGGTAGGCGAAGAGGGTGTTCATAGACGGGAGTTCGGCGGACGCACGCGGGATTCCTGCACGGGCGGGGCGGGCGAGTAGGGCGGCGTGGGTAGAGCAGGAGGCCGCAGCGATACTGTGACACATCGTAAGCGGACTGTCAAGGCTTTAGAAGGTAGTGTGACAATTTTCACGCGAAAACGCCCCTGCAGCTGCCCGGTGGGAGGGAAGATGAGCGCGGCCCATGATGACCCGGAAAAGTTTTATATAAAATTATCTGCCGCATGGGGTATACTCGAATCGCAACGCAAGGGTTCGCTACACAGGGGAAGCACTCAATTCAACCATCGCCGGGGGGGTCTGTCCCGTTCCCGGAACCAGAGATGACGAGAGACGATGACTGTGGAGGAAGCTGATGGCAACATATTCTGTTCTGGATACTGTTTCGGACTCTGAACTGATGACGCCCGCGCTCGTGCCGGTGGACCTGGCTGAAGACCCCTCGCCCACGCTGCCGCCGCTGTTTGCGTCGGCCCTGGCCGGCTTCATGGGGGAAGGGGCGGCACCCCCGCTGACGCTGTTCGTGGCCGCCGATGAGGTCCTGGGGCGGCGGACGCCCGACCGCGCCCTGGCGCTGACGGCGGAGGGGGTCCTGTTCCTGGAGGCGGGCGAGGTGACGCTGGGCAGGAGGCCCTGGGGGGTCAAGTCGCTGCTGTACCCGTACACGCAGATCACGGCAGTCGGGCTGGGGACGGCCCTGCTGACGGCCCGGTTCACGCTGCACGGCATGGGGAACGCTCCGGCCTGCGAGATCGCTTTGCAGTCGGAGGACGTCCCCCGGTTCGAGACGGCGGCCCGCCTGATCAGCGCGCGAATCGGGGAGAGGGCGCGATAAATCGCGTCCCAAAATCGCGTCCCAAAATCGCGTCCCTCTACGGGCGGCGTCCCGTCGGCGCGCCGCTCGTATAGGGGCGCGCCTTCTTCTCCGGTTCCGCTATGATGCATCAATCGTGAGACGCGACGTGTGGGAAATGCGGTGTGAATGGCGCCCTTTGCCGCTGCCGAAAGCCGTTCGCTGACGTGGCGACAGCCCGAAACGGCGCTTATAGTGGTTCTTGGCCTGATCTGCGCCCCGTTGACATCTCGCCCGATGTGTGATATACTATCCTTACGCTGCAAACATTGCAGTAAGACAAAGGCACGATCCAGAGCGGCAACCGAAACGGTTGGCGCCTTTTTTCTGTCTGCCCCTGCCCCTCTTTCCCCCGTGTGACATGTTTCACAGGGCGCGCGTGACACCCGTTGCACTCGCTTCCCCTGGCGGCGTCTATAATAAGCGCAACAACGAAATGACGGGCGAGACACGGGGGACACGACCATGCAGCAGGCCATCTACAACACCACACACAACAGCATCAA
>JANOOM010000205.1:0-2300 GCA_031421335.1 Armatimonadota bacterium | reverse complement strand
CCCTTTCGGGCCTTGTTCTTTCGCGGCTCGCCCTTTCGCGGCTCGCTCTTTCGCGGCTCGCCCTTTCGCGCCTTGCCCTTTCGCGCCTTGCCCTTTCGCGCCTTGCCCTTTCGCGCCTGGGCCTTTCGCGCCTTGCCCTTTCGCGCCTTGCCCTTTCGCGCCTTGTTCTTTCGCGCCTTGTTCTTTCGGGCCTGGGCCCTCGCCCTTATTTTGTCGTTTACTCTTCCAGCGGCATCTTGCCCGCATCGCGCAGGGCGCGGAGCAGGGAGGTATGCGTGTCGTCGAGCTGACGGATCAGGCGGCGGAGGCGGCGAAGGGTCTCTTCGGGAAGGTGGGAATACATGGGGCCGCAGAGGTAGGCTGTGCAGCCGAAAGGCCGCAGAACGTCGGGGAATGTGCAGCGGTACTGGTGCAGGTACTCGCACGGCTCCAGGGCGGGGGCCGCTTCGCCCTTCAGCATGGGCAGCGGACGTGCGGAGGGGGCCAGGCGGTTTCCGGCGTATTCCACGGAAGGCGCGTAGGCATCGACGCTGCCCAGATGCGGGAATGTGTGACCGGTCCCCACCGCTAGTGCCACATCGACGGGAGTGACACGGGTAGGTTTGACGCAGCAGGGGGTGACGCAGGTTGGGCAGTGCTTGGCGGTGAACGGGTCGAAGACCAGTCGTATCTCGCGCTGCAAGCGGCGGTATTCACTGAGCGGATTGGGTCCGGCACGCCGGGATTTATGCTTCAAGTACTATTTCCCCCAGTCCCAGGCCGAGCGGCCGGTGCGATAGGGAAGCTGGTGGGTCTTGCCGTCCTGGCCGACGATGAAGATCTCATCCTCGGGGACGGGGGGCTTGCTCACGGTGAAGGCCAGGGTCGTGCCGTCGGGGGACCAGCGCAGGGACGAGAGCTTACGCCGGCCGAACGCGGACCAGCCCCATTGAACGGGGATATCCGCCTCGAACTTGCCCGTAGTGACGGAGAATATCCGAATGACTTTTCCGCCGCTCGGGGGCACAAAGGCGATCTTATCACCGGTGGGGTTCAGCGCGAAAATCGCGGCGGAAGGCCCCGGCACGGCTCCGTTTGGCTTTTGCAGCACGACCTGCGTTCCCAGAGAGGTTTCCGCGCTAAAGGCGAAGGTCCCCCCGGCGGATAGCGACGGGCCGCGGGTCGCCGAGATGTCCGGAGCGAGTGCCAGGGATGCCTTGCCGATGTCTAGTGTCGTCCGCAGCGGGGGAGCTGTCGAGTCGGTATCGACGCTGTAGGAGATTTGATCTTCCAAAAACACGATGGACGAGGCCGAGTCCCAGGCCAGGCCCACGATCTGCTTCAGGTGCTGGGCCGTGAGATCAAACACCATCCGGGGCTGCTTCGCGGCGCCGGGGGTCAGGTCCATGACCCAGATCTGGTTGTCGATACTCTGCTTTTCTTCCTGCAGGCTGATCAGCTGCTTTTCGAACGCCAGCCGCGACCCGTCAGGCGAGAATGCCGGCTGGGTGATCCATTCGCGGACGCCGCCGTCGCTGTCCTGCGGCTCGTATTCGTGAGTCAGCAGGCGGGACTTCCCGCCCGGTTCGGTCAGAAATAGCCCGCGCAGGGTAGTCGTCTTCTCGGAGGGGGAATCCGCTTCCAGATAGACGAAATGGCCCTGGGGAATGCCCGACACGTGCGGCGGCGATGTAATCGCTCCGATCAGAGTGATTCCGATGGGGATGGCAGCTAGTAGCACAAAACCGATCAGCCAGGGGCGCAGGCGGCGCAGGGTAGTGGCTCTGCCGTCGGAGCTTGGGCTGCCTGCCAGGGCATCGTCGGGCATCTCCGGGGACGTGCTATTCTCGGGCGTGTTATTCTCGGGCGTGTTATTCTCGGGTGAGGGCATAAGTATTTAAATTCGGGCGCATATAGCGGGCTATGAGCGGAAACGCTTCAGCGACGGCATGATAGACGTCCTGAGCGACCTTCCGGTAGGACGGATGCCCTTGCCGAGCAGAGCGCAGCTCGACGAAGTGCGTGACTTCCCGCAGGTTCCACGTGAACAGAACCCGAATGCGAGTCGCGAGGGGCAGGGTGTAAGCCGCTTCGTGGACCAGTCCGGCCTCAGTCAGCTTGGCGTAAGTCGCCGCCGCACGCGCCATCAATGCTTGATACGGCTCTGCATACCCAAACGTCTCGAAGTCTGGCGGCATTTCGTACCCCAGGGCGGGAGTCAGGGCCTGGGTGGTCTGTGTCGCCATCCGGTGCCGCTGAATATCCCGGTACGCCCCGTAGTCCATGGTCATCTCGACCGTGCAGGCGATCCGTTCCAGTGC
>JANOOM010000204.1:0-2483 GCA_031421335.1 Armatimonadota bacterium | reverse complement strand
TCGGCTTCGCCTCGAACTTCCGCACCGGCGACGGCGGCGCGACCTGGCAGGCCATGGCCGGCTGCGACGGCGTGTTCACGGCTGGGCCGGTCACCAAGGCCCTCTACGGCAAGAAGGGCGACCGCGTCGTGCGCTCCGCCGATCACGGCCTGACGTGGCAGAAGGTCGCCGATGTCGAGGGCGGTCTGAATGACATCGCCGTGGACGAGAAAGCGCACCGAGTCTACGCGGCCTCCCAGGACAAGCTCAAGGTCTGGGACGGGGCGGCGTGGACCACGCGGGACACGCCGCGCGATCAGTACGGCAACAGCCGCGTGTGGACGGTGGCGACGGACCCGCAGGACGGGCGCGTCGTGTACGTCGGCGGCCCGCGCAACACCTACGCCTCCAAGGCCACGGTCTGCCGCTCGACCGACGGCGGGCGGACGTGGCGCAACCTGACTGGCACCGCGCCGCTGGCGCCGGGCGGGTCGGACGGCCCGCACGAGGTCTCGGCGATCCGCGTCCACCCGGTCACGCGCGAGGCGTGGGTGAACGGGCAGTGCTACGGCATGTGGCGGCTGGCGCCGCCCGCGCCCGGTGAGATAGGCGTGTCCGCCGCGCTCGCCTCGGCCCCGCCCGCCGTCCTACCGCCCGCACTCCATTAGAAAGACGACCCCCATGACACCAGACCCCACTTCGCCCGAGCCGGCCGTATGGCCCGACACCCCCGGTGCCTGGGAGCAGATGGCTTCGGCGCTGGCCGAGCAAGCCCGGCGCCTGGACCCGCGCGTCGTCTTCCTCGGCGACTCGATCACGCAGGGCTGGGGCGGCGAAGGCCGCGCCGAGTGGGAGAGCCGCTTCGCGCCCCTCGTCGCCGCGAACCTCGGCATCGGCGGCGACCGGACGCAGAACATCCTGTGGCGCATTCAGCACGGCGCGCTGGACGGCATGCGCCCAGAACTCGTCGTGCTGAAGATCGGCGTCAACAACCTGTGGGAAGAAGTCTTCCAGTGCGGCCCCGACCGGGTCGCTGACGGCGTGGCGGCCTGCGTCGTTGCCATCCGCGCTAAATGCCCGGCGACAGAAGTCTTGGTCTTGGGCATTCTGCCGACCCAGCACGCGCCCGATCAGCCGCTCCGCGCTATCGTCCGCGCCGTCAACGCCCGCTCCGCCGCGCTGGTCCCTACTCCGGACGGACGCGTGCGCTTCACAGACATCGGCGCGGCGTTTCTGGAGCCGGACGGGTCCATCTCGCCCGCCGTCATGCCCGACGGCTGCCACCTGTCGGCGCACGGCTATGCCATCTTCGCTGACATCTTGGAGCCGCTCGTTCGGGACATGCTGGCACACTAGGAGAACACACATTTGGAACCGACTGCTTTGGACGACTTCCTGTTCGACTTGAACGGCTACATCATTCTCAGGAACGCCGTCGAGCCGGGCCTGCTCGGCGACCTGAATAGCGCTTTTGATGCTTTCCCCAAGCTCACCCCGATGGAGTGGTGGGGGAACGCCCAGCGGCGCGACTACACCGCTGAAACCGGATTCGAGCTGCACAACTGCGTCGAGGTCGGCGCCCCGTTCGAGGCGTTGATAGACCACCCGAGTTGGGTCAGCCACGTCCGGCGCTTCTGCGGCGAGCAGGACTCCTACATCGAAGGCCTATTTGTTGACGAGGCCATCGCTTCCATCCGCCGCTCCGGCGGGCACCACCCCGTCCATTCGGGCGGCTACAAGGGCGCCCTGCGCGGGGCGTACCACTTCCAGGACGGCCTGTTCCGGTGCGGCCAGTGCAACGTCATCCTCGCCTTGACCGACATCGGCGAGGGCGACGGGCCGACGATGGTGGTCCCCGGCAGCCACAAGTCCAATTTCCCTCACCCTTCGGCGGGCGACTACGCGCGGGGCGACCGCATGGACGCCCTGCCTGGCGCGGTCCCCGTGCTTCTCGGCAAAGGAGACGCCGTTTTGTTCTGCGACGGCCTGATGCACGGCGGCAGCAGCCGGACGACCGAGGGCGGCGAGCGGCGCGTCACCATCTACCGCTACGGGCCGCTCTGGGGCGCGACCCGTTTCGGCTACGAGTATTCCCCGGCCCTGCTGGACCGGCTGACGCCTGCCCGCCGCCGCATCTTGCAGCCGGTGGCCCCAGCCCGGCCGCCGGCAATGGGAGCATCCCGATGACCGAAGGGCCGACCGAGGGAGACACGTCGCCTCTCCGGGGCCGCGTCGCCGTGGTCACGGGCGTCAGCCGCCGCATCGGCATCGGCTTCGCCGTCGCTTCGCGGCTGGCCGCGCTCGGGGCAGACCTGTTTCTCCACGACTTCGCCCCATTCGACGCCGACCAGCCCTGGGGCGCGGACCCTGAGGGCGTCGGGCCGCTCGCCCAAGACCTGCGGAACGTGGGCGCTCGGGTGGAGTCTATCGGAGCAGACTTGGGTGACGCCGGCGCCCCCGCCGCTGTCATGGCGGCGGCGGTGCGCGCTTGTGGGCACATAGAC
>JANOOM010000203.1:0-3763 GCA_031421335.1 Armatimonadota bacterium | reverse complement strand
TATAAGCCAGCCGTTCAGGTCCGGGAGCGTAGACGAAACGCGCTGACTAAGCCGAGAAGCGAGGGGTGAGCTTCATATCACATCACTTCACCTGCGCCCCCGGCTTCACGGCGTCCGGGTCGGCGGGGTGCAGGAGGATGGCGTGGCCCTCGGCGTCGGTGGCGGCCATCAGCATCCCCTGCGACTCGAACCCGCGCAGCTTGCGGGGGGCGAGGTTTGCGACGACGACGATCTTACGGCCGGGCAGGTCCTCGGGGGCGTAGGACTCGGCGATGCCCGCCAGGATCTGCCGGGGCGTCTCCTCGCCGATGTCAACGGTCAGGCGCAGCAGCTTGGTCGCGCCCTCGACGCGATCGGCGGTCTTGATCTCGCCGATCTTGAGCTGCACCTTGGCGAAGTCTTCGATGGTGATGGTGCTGGGCGCGGTGGGCACTTCGGCCTTCGGTGCGGACATCGGAATGGGTGTGGTCTCGGCCATCTTGGGCGTGGTCTCTTTCTTGGGCTTATCCGCTTTGGGCGCGGCGTTGTCGTTCTTCTTCGTGTCTATGCGCGGGAAAATGGGCTGGGCTTCCTCGGTCTTAAGGCCGGCGGGCAGGCCGCCCCACCGGGTCTCGTGCGCCCAGTCGGCGAGCGGCGCGTCGGCCAGGCCGAGCTGGGCGCGGATCAGCGCGGCGACGTGCGGCAGCAGGGGCGTCAGGAGGACGCCGACGATGCGGGTCGCT
This sequence comes from Armatimonadota bacterium, assembly GCA_031421335.1. Lineage (GTDB taxonomy): Bacteria > Armatimonadota > Armatimonadia > Armatimonadales > Capsulimonadaceae > JANXMY01. The sequence continues at coordinate 3,041 of JANOOM010000203.1, read as the reverse complement.
TCCAGGGCCGCATAAAGCGCGTCGGCGACACCCTCAGCGTTGCCTTCTTTGTTCAGTTTCCAGGGTGCCGTCCGGTCAATGTCCCCGTTGCCGCCCTCGACCAGCTTGATGACGGCCGCCAGCGCCCCGCCGGGGTCGAGGGCGAGCATCAGGCGCTCGACGTCCTGCGTGACCTCGCGCGAAAGTGTCGCCAGGGCACCGTCCGTCGTGCGGGCCGCCGCGCCGTCGGGGATGAGGCCGCCGCCGTACTGCGCCAGCATCTTCAGGGTCCGGTTCAGCAGGTTTCCGAGCTTGTTGCAGAGTTCGGGGTTGTAGCGCTTCTCGACCAGGTTCTCCACCGAGAACTCGGCGTCACTCGTGAACGAGATGTCGCGCAGCAGGTAGTAGCGCAGGGCGTCCTTGGCGACCTCGGGTGTCGCGCCGCTCCGGGCGACCAGGTCGTCCACGACCTCCTGCGGGGTGGGGATATTGCCTTTGGACTTGGAGCCTTTCTCGCCGCCGACCAGCCACCAGCCGTGCCCAAGAACCGTGCGCGGCAGCGCCAGCCCCAGACCCAGGAGCATGGCGGGCCAGAGAGTCGCATGGAAGCGGGTGTAGATCTCCTTGCCGACCAGATGCACGTCGGCGGGCCAGACCGTGTCCCAGGCGGCATTGTCCGGCCAGCCGGTCGCGGTCAAGTAGTTGATTACCGCATCGAACCAGACATAAATGACCTGCGACTCGTCGCCCGGCACGGGGATTCCCCAGCCTGTATTGCGGCGCGAGATCGCGATGTCGCGCAGGCCACCGCCGATGAACGCCAGCACCTCGTTGCGCCGCGTTTCCGGCTGCAGGAACTCAGGGTGGCCTTCGATATGCGCCAGCAGCAGATCAGCGTAGGCGGACAGCTTGAAGTAGTAATTGTCCTCGGAGATGCGCTCGACGAATGCCCCGCTTTCTTTAGCCCGGCCGTTCTCCACTTCAGAATCGAGGAAAAATGTCTCGTCGGCGACCGAATACCAGCCCTCGTACTTGCCCGCGTAGATGTCGCCCTTCGCCATGAGCCGCTGGAAGACCTCGGCGACCACGGCGGCGTGGCGCGGCTCGGAGGTGCGGATGAAGTCGTCATTGGAAACACGCAGGAACTCCCAGCAGTCGCGGAAGCGCTGCGAGACTCGGTCCGCGAACGCCAGTGTGTCCATGCCCTCCTTGGCGGCGGCGTCGGCGACCTTCTGCGCGTGCTCGTCCGTGCCGGTCAGGAAGAAGACCCGGTCGCCGCGCAGGCGGTGGAAGCGGGCCAGCGCGTCACACAGCAGCGTCGTCGTCGCCGAGCCGACGTGCGGGGCACTGTTGACATAGTAGATAGGCGTCGTGATGTAGAAAGTCTTGTCCATTCGTGCTATGTTACCCGACTTTGCTGGCTGGGGCAACAAAAAAGCCCCCTCGCTCCCAATCCTGGGGGAGTCGGAGGGGCGCGGGAGGGAAAGGTTACATGTTTTTCATGAGGGGCGTGGCGCTCTCCAGGAAGAAGTTGTGCAGCATGTCCAGCACGAGGTTGCCGCTGCTGAAGACATCATTGCCCTGCCAGGGCGCCCCCAGGGCATTCGCGACCAGGGCGCTGCTGCCGTGCTACCGTTCAGGTCGGTCAGGAGCGAGTCCTTGGGCTAGGCATTGTCCGGCTCGCTGCCGTTCTGGAGCAGACTGATGGTCGCCGAGACCAGCTCGACGTGTCCGAACTTCTCCGCCATGATGCTGGCGACGAGGTCGTAGAACAGCAGGATCTACTTAGGGCCGCGCATATTGAACGACTGGAACATGTAGTTGTTCAGCGTGCATATCTCGCCGAAGCGGCCTCTGAGCAGCTCCGACGTGTCCGCGGCGGCGGGGGGGTCGGGGTTGACGTTCTTCGGCAGATCAACCTGTAAAATGCGCCGAGGGCGAAAGCCGGGCCATCAGTCCGCCGCGCAGGCCCCGCCGCAGCAGCCGCCGGGGGCGCCGCAGTTGAAAGCCTCAGAGGCGCCGCCCGCCTTGACCACCGGGGGGGCCGTGAGCGAGATCTTGCGCGCGGTCTTGGTTGCGCCGCACCGGGGGCAGGCCGCGTCGGCGGCGTCCCGGCGGCCGGCCGGGACGAGCGCCTCGAAGTCAGTATCACAGGCGCGGCAGAGATATTCGTAGAGTGGCATGAGCGTGTCTCCGACTAAAACTGAAAAGGACTGGCGCAATTATACCCGTTACTGTCTCACAACGAGGGATGCCTGTTGTGCTTGTATCATGCCACCCCCATTGTTGAAGTTCCCCGTGATCGCGAGTGTCTTCCCCCGTACACTGGTGGGAACCGTGTAGCTGACACGTTGGTTGGCGCCGTCGGACGAGAAGGTGCCGTAGGTACTGGTGGCCATGGCCGCAAAGAAGTGGGTAGTGCTCTCATTGGAGACGTTCGGCGTATAAGTGGTGCTTCCTTTGGTGTATGTCGCAGTCATCTGGTAGTAGACGATGTCGCCGACGCTCGCATTCTGCGTCGACCCCGTGATCACCGCGCCCTTGAATACCGACTCCGGCGGCGGCGTGTACGCCTCCACCGGCGTCAGCAGTCCGAGCGGCAGGACGTTCGCCGCCAGTGCGACCGCGGCGCCGCCGGAAAGGGCGAAGCGGCCTGCCCGTCGCAGGGGAGAAGAAGCGCGAGCCGGAGCAGCCTCAGGCTCCCCGCCGCGCATCGCCGCCATCCCGACGCCCAGCAGCGCCCAGAAGGGCAGTGACACCTCGGCGAACTGCCAGGAGGGGCTGGCGAGGGCGTCCACGGCCTGGCCCGCGACCAAGCTGAGGGAAGCGATGACCAGCGCATCCTGAAACGGCGTGCGGTGCCGGCTCTTTTGCCGGAGGCGGCGCAGACCCTGGAGGGCGAATGCCACCAGGGCGGCGATGTACAGACCCAGGCCGACCAGCCCGGTCTCCGCCGCTGTCTGCAAGTAGAAATCATGGGCCTCTTCGGACAGGGACGGCCGCTCTGACGGGGTCAGTGGGCGGCCCACCTGCGTCCACGCCCACTGCGCGCCGGGGTAGCG
>JANOOM010000202.1:0-7074 GCA_031421335.1 Armatimonadota bacterium | reverse complement strand
GTTCAGGTCCGACGTCGCAAAGCGGCCGCCGTCAAGCTGTACCATCGGGCGCAGTTCGGGCGAGATGACCGGCACGGCGTCCAGGATCATCCACTCCGGCCGCGACTTGGAGTTGATGAATGCTTCGGAGACCTCCAGACGCTTGATAGCACGCGCCCGGCGCGGCCCCTGCGTAATGGCAATCTCGGCCCGCAGATCGGAAGCCAACTTCTCCAGGTCAATCTCCTGGAGCAGCTCCTTGACGGCTGCGCCGCCCAAGCCCGCCCGGACGATCTCGCCTTCGGGGTCGTTCAACCGCAGGTTGCGGTCGAGCTTGTCCGAAAGCATGTCCATCAGCGACTCGAGCTTGCGGTAGTCGTCCTCGGCCAGAAGCATCCGCTTCTCGACCTTTTCGTCAGCAGCAGCAGGGCGTCGCGCAGGGACTGGATCTGTTCCAGCGAGTCCTTCTCGATGTCCTTCAGCTCTTCCTCCATGTGACGGTTGCGGTCCACGATCCGCGCCTCGTCCCAGGGCGCCCATTCCTGGACCTCCCCGGCCTCCTCGCCCTCTTCAGGAGCGTCTGGAGGAGTCTGGCCCGCCTTGATGTCGGCGCCGGCCTCGACCCGCGCCTGCTCGATATCTTCTTCCTTCTGGTCTTCAAGCTCACGGATACGCTCATCCAGGGCGACCTTGAAGCTCTCCATCTCGTTATTGACGCGGCCGCGATCCACGAACGTCACGATGTAGGAGGCGAAGTAGAGCACCTTCTCCAGCGGCCGGGGCGAGATGTCCAGCAGCAGGGACAGCGGCGACGGTACGCCCTTCAGATACCAAATGTGGCAGACGGGCGCGGCCAGCTCGATGTGGCCCATGCGCTCGCGCCGGACCTTGGAGCGCGTGACCTCAACCCCGCAGCAGTCGCAGATGATGCCCTTGAACTTGACCTTCTTGTAGCGCCCGCAGTGGCACTCCCAGTCCTTGACCGGGCCGAAGATGCGCTCGCAGAACAGGCCATCGCGCTCCGGCTTGAAGGTGCGGTAGTTGATGGTCTCGGGCTTCTTGACCTCGCCGTAAGACCAGTTGCGGATCTCGCCGGGCGCGGCGATTCCGATGCGGATTTTGTCAAATGCGCTTGCATCTGTCATATTATTCCAATGCTCCCCATTAAACCGACACTGTTATCACACACAAGGGGGGCGCGAACGGTCGCGCCCCCCGATCAGGAAAGGGCACCCTAGGCCCCGAACAGGGCCTCAGCCTCGGCCTCGGCGCGGGGCAGGCGCGGGCGCAGTCCGCGCCCTCTCCCCTCGCTGTCGCCGTAGTCTTCTTCCTTGTCCTTCAAGTCGATCTCCTTCTCGTCTTCATCCTCCACGGCCACTTTCAGGCCGAGCGACTGAAGCTCGTTGACGAGGATCTTGAATGACTCGGGCACGCCCGGCTCCAGCATGGCATCGCCCTTGACGATGGACTCGTAGGTCTTGACGCGGCCCAACACATCGTCGGACTTGATCGTCAGGATCTCTTGGAGCGTATAAGCGGCCCCATAGGCTTCCAAGGCCCATACTTCCATCTCACCGAAGCGCTGACCGCCGAACTGCGCCTTACCACCCAGCGGCTGCTGCGTGACCAGCGAATACGGACCGGTCGAGCGGGCGTGGATCTTGTCATCAACTAGGTGCGCCAGCTTCAGCATGTAGATGGTGCCGATGGTGACCGGCTGCGTGAAGAAGTCGCCCGACAGACCATCGCGTACCCAGGACTTCGCCGTCTTCTCGTTGATGCCGCTGCGCTTCCAGACATTCAACCGCACCTGCTCGACGATGGCCGTGAAGTCGTAGCCATCCACGGTCTTCAGCTCGGCCTGCTGCTCCTCGCTGCCGTCGTACCCCTCGGGCAGCATGACGGCGGGCGGGGCGGCGACAGTCGCCGCGATCTTCTCCAGCCGGGCCGGAGTCAGCTCGCGCAGCTTCGCTTCGAGCTTGACGAGAAGCTCGGCGACGCCGTCCTTCTTACCTGCTTCCAGGTCGATGCGAAGCTCCTTCTCCACATACGTCCGCAGGGAATCGTAGCGCGTGAACTCGGCGAACTTGCTCATGTCCTGCAAGATCTCGGCCTCGGTCGCACCCTCAAAGATCGGGTTGACGAACGAGCAGCCTAGGGCCTTGCCGACATATGCCAGGTGCGTTTCCAGGATCTGGCCGATGTTCATACGGCCTGGCACGCCCAGCGGGTTCAGGACGATGTCAACCGGCGTCCCATCCGGCAGGAACGGCATGTCTTCGGCGGGCAGGATACGCGAGATGACGCCCTTGTTCCCGTGCCGCCCAGCCATCTTGTCGCCTTCCATGACTTTGCGCTTCTGGGCGATGTAGACCCGGACCAGCATGTTGACGCCAGCCGAAAGTTCGTCGCCCGGCAGGCGGTCCAGTTCGCCCTCCCACTCGTCGGAGAACATCGAATCGGGCCGCTTGGAGAAGTCGAAGACGCGCCCGCTCTTGTCCTTGTACTTAAACCGGGAGAAGACCTTGACATCAACGATCTTGCCCTTCTCGCCGTGCGGGACGCGCAGGGAAACGTCGCGGGTCTCTTCCGCCTTCTTGCCGAAGATGGCGATGATCAGCCGCTCTTCGGCCGTCAACTCCCCCTGACCCTTGGGCGCGACGCGCCCGACCAGGATGTCGTCGGGCCGGACTTCTGCCCCGATACGGATGATGCCCCGATCGTCCAGGTCCTTCAAAGCGTCCTCGCCGACATTGGGGATGTCGCGCGTGATCTCTTCGGGTCCCAGCTTGGTGTCGCGGGCCTCGACCTCATACTTCTCCATGTGGACCGACGTGAACACGTCGTCACGTACCAGCCGCTGCGAGAGCAGGATGGCGTCTTCGAAGTTGTAGCCGTTCCAGGGCGTGAACGCGACGAGGACATTTTGCCCCAGAGCCAGCTCACCGCCATCCGTGCAAGGGCCGTCTGCCAGCAACTGCGCCTCACGGACGCGCTGGCCGTTATTGACCACGGGCCGCTGCGTGACACACGTCCCCTGGTTGGAGCGCAGCAGGTTCAGCAGCCGATAGGTGTCCTCGCCGCCGTCCGCGTCGGCAATGACCACGATCTCCTCGGCCGTGACACGCTTGACGGTGCCCGCCCGCAGGGCGATGATGACCGCGCCCGAGTCCACGGCGGCCCGCTTCTCCATGCCGGTCTTGCACAGCGGGGCGTCCGGGCGGAGGGTCGGGACGGCCTGGCGCTGCATGTTCGCGCCCATCAGGGCGCGATTCGCGTCGTCGTTCTCCAGGAACGGAATCATAGCCGTGGCGACGGAGACGATCTGCTGCGGCGACACATCCATGTAGTCCACCTTTTCGGCGGAGATGACCGGATACTGGTTGTTGTTACGGACCTGGACGTTCTTATCCACGAACGTGTTGTCGCTCTTGAGCAGCGTGTTGGCCGGCGCAATGCGGAAGTGGTGCTCGCCATCGGCGGGCAGCCAGTCCAGGTCGGTCGTCACCTTGCCGCTGATGACGCGCCGGTACGGCGTCTCGATGAAGCCGAACTGGTCAACGCGCGCATGCACGGCCAGTGACCCGATGAGGCCGATGTTCGGCCCTTCCGGCGTCTCGATCGGGCAGATACGGCCATAGTGCGAGTGGTGGACGTCGCGCACTTCCAGCTTCGCCGATTGCCGGCTCAGGCCACCAGGTCCCAGTGCCGACAAGCGCCGCTTGTGGGTCAGTTCGGCCAGAGGATTCGTCTGATCCATGAACTGCGAGAGCTGCGAGGACCCGAAGAACGACTTGATGGAGGCCGAGATCGGCTTGACGCTCAGGATGACTTGCGGCAGGATATTCTCGCTGTCCAGCGACGTCATGCGCTCCTTGGCGACCTTCTCCATCCGCAGGAAGCCCAAGCGGAGCTGCGAGTACAGAAGCTCGCCGACCGACCGGACCCGCTTGTTTTCCAAGTGGTCAATGTCGTCCACGTTGCCCGCGCCGCCGGCCAGCTTGACGACATACCGCGCGATGGCGATGACGTCTTCCTTGGTGATGGTCCGGTAGTTCAAGGGCAGCGACAGGCCAAGCTTCTTGTTCATCTTATGCCGGCCGACTTTTGCCAGGTCGTAGCGGCGGGTGTCGAAGAAGATCGAGTTCAGCAGCGAGCGCGCCGACTCGGGCGTGGCGGGGTCGCCGGGCCGAATCTTCCGGTAGATGTCAATAAGCGCCGTCTCCTTGCTGTAGACGGCCGAGCCTTCCTGGTCCAGCGTGGCGACGATGTAGTTGTTCAGGTAAATAACATCGAGTGAGTTTAGAGCCAGCGCCTCGATCTTGCGGGCGGTCTCACGGTCGATCTTATCGTAGGCGCGCACCAGCACCTTGCCGTTGGCGTCCTGGATGTCGTGCGAGGCATACGGGATGCGCTTGCGCGGGTTGGAGTTCTTGAAAGTGCCGTCCGAATTCATGGCGGGCGTACCGTCGTCGTTGAACTCGATCACCTCGACTTCGGACCGCGTCGGGTCGTACAGCGTGGCGCGGCTCGGGGAAGCGATGGTCTCCGGCTCAGCGAACAAGCGGACGATCTCGGCCGTGGTATCACAGGGCGTGGAGGGAAGCTCCACCCGGAACGTCTCGGGCAGGTCGGCCTTTTCGATGCGGCGCAGCTCGACGGTCCGCATGATGGTTCCGTTCTCGACCAGGACCTCGCCCGTGCTCTGGTCCACGACCGGCTCGGCGATCAGCTTGCCTTCAAGCTCACCCCAGGTGACCGACTGGACGCCGCTCGGCGAGGCGACCGGGAACAAGTTCAAGGCGCGCAGCAGGGTGGTGATCGGGAACTTACGGGTCTGGCCGATCCGCACCGTGATGGCGTCCGTGGCATCGGTCTCGACGTCCACCCAAGCACCTTCGCTCGGGATGATCGTCGCGTAGAAAAGCTGGCGGCCCGAGAAGTCAAGGGTATCCTTGAAGTAGACGCCCGGCGAGCGGGCGAGCTGCGACACGACGACGCGCTCCGCACCGTTGATGACGAAGGTGCCCTTGTCAGTCATCAGGGGCAGATCGCCCAGATAGACTTCGCTCTCGATGACTTCGGCGCCGGACGACTGAAGGCGGACGCGTGCCTTAATCGGTGACTCGAGGGTCACGTCACGCGCGCGGCACTCGCTGATATCGTACTTCGGTTCGCCTAGTGTGAAATCAACGAGCGAGATGGAGTGATTGCCAGTAAAGTCGGTAATGGGGGAAAAGCTGTCGAATAGTTCGTTCAGGCCTTCTTCTAAGAACCAGCGGTAAGAATCCAATTGGAGTTCGACGAGGTTGGGGACGTCTACCACATGAGCGGTCTGCTTTGCGGTATGCTGAATCTCTTTCAAACTAACCTCCTAGGGGACACACGAACGCTCATCCTACCACGAAAAGTGCCCTGTTGTCAAGTGATTTCGACACAGTTTTACACCTTACCCGGTCGGAACGAAGGCCAAACTTGGCTTCGGCGACAAAGAAAGCGTTTATTCTCCCTGCTGCCTTTCGGGAGAACAAACGCTGTACATGTTATAAACGTAAAAGTTGGATTATTCGTTCCCGATTGCCAAATCCATACCGACGCGCTATAATCAGCGAATGGATCAACAAAGAGTCGCCATTTTGGGTGCGGGGAGTTGGGGCAGCGCGCTGGCCCACCTTCTGGGGACGAAGGGCTATGCCGTGCGCCTGTGGGACCGCGACGCCGAACTGATGGAAGACATCCGGGCGCGCGGTCTGAACCCGAAGTATCTGCCCGACGTCGCCCTGCCTCCGCAGGTGTCTGCCGTGCCGGCGATGCGGGACGCGCTGGCCGAGGCCGACTGGGTGATCGTCGCCGTCTCGTCCGGCGGCGTCCGGGAGGTCGTGGCCGAGGCCGCCGATTTTCTCCTGCCCTCGACAGCCATCCTGAGCGCGACCAAGGGGCTGGAAGCCGAAACGGGCTTCACCGTCTCGGAGGTCATCATCACGCTGCTCGCCGACGTTTCCTACCACGGCCTGGCCGTGCTGTCCGGCCCGAACCTCGCCCGTGAACTGACGCGGGGCGTGCCCACCGCCTCGGTCGTCGCAAGCCTTGACCCGCAGCAGGCGCGGGCGGCCCAGTCCCTGCTGATGACCGAGCGCACCTTCCGCGTCTACACCCACACCGACGTCAAAGGGGTCGAGCTTGGGGGGGCGCTCAAGAACGTCCTCGCCATTGGCGCGGGCCTGTCCGACGGCCTGGGCTTCGGCGACAACACCAAAGCCGCCCTGATGACGCGCGGCCTGATCGAGATGACCCAATTGGGCGTCGCGGCCGGCGGCAAGGCTCTGACCTTTCTGGGCCTGAGCGGCGTCGGCGACCTGCTGGCGACCTCCTCTTCTAAACTCTCCCGCAACTACCGCGTCGGGCTAGGGCTTTCCGCCGGCAGGACACTAGCCGAAGTCCAGGAGGAGCTGCATCAGGCTTCGGAAGGCGTCCCCACCGCGCTGGCCGCCCAGGTCCTCAGCCGCCGCCACGGCGTTCAAACGCCCGTCTTCGCCACCATCAACGCCGTACTCCATGAGGGGCTATCGCCCGCCGTCGCCGTGGAAGAGCTGATGACGCGGGCGGCCCGGGAGGAGTTCGCCGGGTAGGGCAGCCCAGCAGGCTAACGCCGGCTCCCGTGCTTCGGCAGGGCGTGCAAGGCATAGATGGCGCCGCCTTCAATACCGAAATCGGTGACGATGAATTCGCCCTGCTGGCGATGCAGCACACGCCGGTCGTCGATATAGGTTGCGATCACTGACTTCACCGGATGTCCGGCGTAGCGCGTTTGAAAGTGTTCGCTCCACGCGCAATCGAAGCCGCAGTTCGCGGGACGCAGCGGTGCGATAGTCACGCCGCGCGCGGCGAGCAGCGCTGTCCATGCGCCATCCGATCCCAGTCGCGCCCAACTGCCGCCGCCCAGCGCCAGCAGCGTTGCATCGGACCGCGCGTTGGTTTCGCCCTGTGGCGTGTCGAATATCAGCGCACCGGATTTATTCCAGCCCCGCCTGTGGTGGCGCATGTGAATCGTATCGCCCGATTCGCGCAGCCGCCGCAGCCACGCGCGCAGCAGCG
>JANOOM010000201.1:0-1745 GCA_031421335.1 Armatimonadota bacterium | reverse complement strand
GGCAGGAACGGAGCGGACATGAGGGCGGCGACCGGGGTCGAGAACCGCGCCCTGATGCCACTTGGCGACGGGACGATGCTGGACTATGTCACTGCCGCTCTGCGGCGGGCCGCGTCGGTGCGCGACATCTATGTCGTCGGGGAAGTCCCGGCCGGGACGGGCTACCACACCGTCTCGGGCGGCACAACGCTGCTGGACAACCTGATGGCGGGCCTGCGGGAGGCGGGGAGCGGCGCAGGCGGGGAGCAGGTGCTGATCAGCACCTCAGACATCCCGTTCCTGACGCCCGAAGCCGTCGAGGATTTCTTGGTCAGTGCCACCCAGTCGGGCGCGGACATTTGCTGCTCGTATGTGCCCGTGGAGATGTGCTATGCGCGCTTCCCGGATATGAAGCGCACAGCGGTGAAGATGCGCGAGGGCCAGATGACGCTGGGGAACCTGATGCTGATCAACCCACAGTTCCTGATCGCCAACCAGGTCTTGATCGCGCGCGCCTATGATGCGCGCAAAAGTCCGATCCAGGTCGCACGAATGCTTGGGGCGGGCCTGCTGATACGGCTGCTGCTGGCACAGCTCCTCACGCCTTCCCTGCTGACGATCGGCGCGCTGGAGAATGGCGTCGGCCGGCTCCTCGGCGGGGCGCGTGCGGCGGGCATCCGGTCGGAGTACCCAGAAATCGGCACGGATGTTGACAAACCCGCAGACGTCGCCATCGCCCGCCGGCTTCTGGCAGGCGGCTAGGCGTCCGGCGGGTCTTCCGGCAGATTAAGCTGGGCGTTCTCGCCTTTCGGGGACACCGGCTTGGTGGGAGGGCCGCCGCGCGGGCGCGGCCTGCGGACGCGCTTTTGGGCGGCGTCCCGGTGGTCTTCGGCGGCGTTGTAGTGCCGCACCTGGTTGCCGCCTGCCCCCTTGGCCGCATACATGGCGGTGTCGGCGAAGTCGATCAGGTCGGTCATGGCGCTGGCGTCCTGGGGGCAGGCGGCGATGCCGAGTGAGAGGGAGATCGGCAGCCCCATCTGGATCCGCAGGTCCTGCGCCAGCCGCCGGATTCGGTCGGCAACGGCCAGGGCGGCCTCCACTGGGGTTCCGGGCATCAGCCAGGCAAACTCGTCCCCGCCATAGCGGGCCACGACGTCGGTGTCGCGCGCCTGGGCGGCCAGCAGCCGGCCCACCTGCCGCAGTGCCAGGTCCCCGGCGCCATGGCCGCGCGCGTCATTGACCCCCTTAAATCCGTCAATGTCTATCATGGCGACGACCAGCGTGTCAGTGCGTCGGTTGGCGTACTCGATCCGCTGACGCAGGACCGACTCGAAGTGGGAGCGGTTGTAGAGGCCTGTCAGCGGGTCGCGCTTGGCGGCCTCCAGCACGTCCTCGATCTGGCGGTTCAGCCGCAGCAGCGTTTCCCGGATGGAGGAGTGGCCCGTGCTGCCCAGGTGGTGTCCCAGGCGGGTGAGGTGGGTGGCGCTCGCGATGAGGAACCGGCACTCGGGTTCGTCGCTGGTGAGGCAGCGGGTCTCGACGCACTCGATCAGGCCGCTCGGGTAACCTTCGGTCGGTGGGAGCGCCTGGACGATACCTCGCAGCAGGCCGCGCAGATAGTGGCAGGCGTGGTCGGAGCGGCCCGCGCGCCCGCGCATCATCTCCCCTTCCATGCTGTTCTCGACGTGGATCGTGACTTCGGCCGCCCCCTTTGTGACATGGCCCAGCCTCAGCCGGCCGTATCCGCCCTGCATCAGCGCGCCCAG
>JANOOM010000200.1:0-6913 GCA_031421335.1 Armatimonadota bacterium | reverse complement strand
TATCCGGCGGCAGCCAGTTCTGCCCGTCGCTCAGGCGCAGGGCGGCCGTGAAGAGCAGGGCCTGGAGAATGTTGGAAAGCGGCCCGGCGACGGCGATCAGCAAGGGGTCCCAGCGCGGGCGGCGCAGGTTGCCAGGGTTATACTGAACGGGCTTCCCCCAGCCGATGCCGAAGCCGGTGTAGGTGGTGACGGCCATCATCACGGTCCCCAAGGGGTCCAGATGGTCGGCGGGGTTCAGCGAGATGCGTCCCTGCGCGCGCGGCGTGTTGTCGCCGAGCCGGTCGGCGGCGAGGGCGTGGGCAAACTCGTGGACCGTGATCGCGATGATCAGGACCACCATGGTCTGAATCCAGCCTAGGATGACCGCTTGGTCCATGAAGGTCAAGCCAGCCGTTCGGGGACGATGTCCAGCGCGACGACATCGTCTAAAGTCTCGCGGCGCGTGACCAGGTCAGCGCGACCGTCCCGGACGAACACGCCGGCGGGGCGGGGGAAGCGGTTGTAGTTGGAAGCCATGACGGCGTTGTAGGCGCCCGTAGACTGGACGGCGAGGATGTCGCCGGTCTCGACGGGCTGGGTTTTCGCTTCCTGAATGAGAATGTCGGTCTCGCAATGCTTGCCGGCCACGCGCACGGTCTGCGTCTTCGGCTCACCCGCCCGGCCCGCCGCCTGGACTTCATAGACAGCATCGTAGAGCTGCGGGCGCGGGTTGTCGGAAAGGCCGCCGTCAATGGTGACGTAGGTGCGCTCGCCGGGCGCCTCGGGGATCGCGACCTTTTTGATGACGCCGACGGTGTAAAGCGTCATGCCCGCCTCGCCGACGAGGCAGCGGCCCGGCTCTTGGAGGAGATTGGGCGCGGGAACTCCGTACTTATCCAGGGCGATGTTCAGGGCCGAGATCATGGTCTCGGCGAACTCCTCATAAGTCGGCGGCTGCTGATCCTCGGTGTAGCGGATGCCCAGCCCGCCGCCGATGTCCAGGTCTTCGGGCATCCAGCCGGTGGTGTCGGCGACCTTCCGCAGGAACCCGACCATGATGTCAATGGCCTGCTCGTGCGTGTGGGCATCCAAAAGCTGCGAGCCGATATGGCAGTGTATCCCTGTGATCTTGATGTGCGGCGCGGCCCCCAGCGCTTCGGTGACAGCCTCTAAAGCGGCCCCGGACGCGAGGCTGAGGCCAAACTTTGTGTCTTCCTGGCCGGTGCGGATGCGCCGGTGCGTGCGCGGGTCGATGCCGGGCGTGACGCGCAGCAGGATGGCCTGAGTCTTGCCGGCCTCCTTGGCGAGCGCGGCGAGGTGGCGCAGCTCGGGCAGGTTGTCCACGACGACGCGCCCGACGCCATGGTCCAGCGCCATCTGGAGTTCGTTCCGGCTCTTGTTGTTGCCGTGCAGCAGGACGCGGTCCATCGGGAAGTCGGCCTTGACGGCGGTATAAAGCTCGCCCGCCGAGGCGACGTCCAGGCTCAACCCTTCCTGCTCCATCACTTTACAAACGGCCATGTTCAGATAGGCCTTGGAAGCGAACGAGATGTCGTTCTTGGGGTAGCGGGCCTCGAACGCCGCCTTGTAGCGGCGGCAGTTGTCTCGGATCTGGCCCTCGTCCATGACGTAAAGCGGCGTCCCAAACTCGCGCGCTAGATCAACGCAGTCGCACCCGCCGACCTCCAAATGCCCGTGCGCGTTGACGCGCTGGCTGCCAAGCAGCATGATTCCTATCTCCCTACTAGTGTCCTAAAAAGCGGACCGCGCCGCTTGAATACGGGCGAGGTTCGGCAGAGATTTTAGCACAAAAAGGGTGGGGAAGTCAAGGAAGGGAGCAAGAAGCAGAGTAGGGACAAGCCCTGCCCCGACGAGGAGTCACCCACGCCGTGGTGCCCTCCCTCGTCCTCGGGACATGCCAGAGGCTTTCACACCCCCGGTGCATTGGGAAAGAAGCGCACATACCTGAAAATTAGCACTTCTCACAGTGCGTGCCCGACTGATCCCCGCCGAAAATGACACTGGGAGGAAACCGATGTCAATCACGGACACGATCAGCAAGGTGGCGGCGACGAACCCCGTCGTCGGCGTGGCGCTCGCGCGGCAGAGCGTGGACAGCGCGGTTCTGGCGGGGCTGCAAACAGGGGACACGGCGACGTCAGCCCTGCTGGGGGCGGTCAGCGGTCAGGCGCTGGAGGCCAATCAGCTTTTGGCGAGTCTAACGCCCAATTTGGGGCAGAACGTCAACACGACGGCCTAGCAGGGGGGGCGATGAACAATACGAAGCCCGTCCTGTGGCGGACGTGGAGGCGATCCAGCTTCTGGTGGGCATCCCCATCCCGGCCAACTTAGGGCCGAACGTGGACACGCCGGCGCGTCATAGGCTATAATCAGGGCATGAACGATCTTTCCACGGACACAGACATGATGGACGCGCCGGATGCCGCGCCCGACGGGGACGCGCTGACGGCCGCCCTGGAGGCAGCACTGGCGGCGCGCTTGGAGCGCTTCGACACGCGCCACGAGGCCGCCTTCCGCCTCTTCAGCGGGTGGACGGAGGGCTGCCCGTCCCTCATCGCCGACCTCTACGGGCAGACTCTGGTCCTGCACAACTACGCCGACCCGCCCGCCGAAGCGGAAGAGCAGGTCGAGCAGGCGGCCCGGTTCTACCGGACGCGGCTGCCCTGGCTGACCGCCGTTCTGGTCAAGATGCGCTACGGAAGCACGGAAGATGCCAAAAAGGGTGCCCTGCTGTGGGGAACTTCCTTGACCCGGCGCGTGCGCGAGAATTGGGTGTGGTACGCCGTGGACCTGCGGCTGAACCAGGACAGTTCTTTCTACCTCGACACGCGGGACCTGCGCGAGTGGGCGAAAGCGAATCTGGCGGGGAAAACGGTGCTGAACACGTTCGCCTACACCGGCAGCCTGGGCGTGGCGGCCCTTGCGGGCGGGGCCAAGCGCGTGGTGCATCTGGACCTGAAGCGCGCTTTTCTCAATGTCGCCAAGGACTCGTACCAGCAGAACGGGTTTGCCATCAACACGGCGGACTTCCTGGCGGGCGACTTCTGGCCGCAGATCAGCCACTTAAAGCGTGACGGCGCGCGCTTCGACTGCGTCGTGGTGGACCCTCCGCTTTTCTCCAAGACGCGCCACGGCACGGTGGACTTGGTGGAAGCGGGTCAGCGCGTCATCAACAAAGTGCGCCCCCTGATCGCCGACGGCGGGACGCTGGTCACCATCAACAATGCCCTGTTCGTCAGCGGGGCGCAGTACAAAGAGATGCTGGACGGACTGTGTGCCGACGGCTACCTTTCCATCGAGAGCCTCATCCCCGTCCCGCAAGACTTCATCGGCTACGCGGCCCAGGACAGCTCCGCCCTGCCGGCCGACCCCGCCCCGTTCAACCACCCGACCAAGATCGCCGTGCTGCGCGTCCGGCGTAAAGACGCCGGGTGAAAGTTTGCGTCACCCCGGTGCCGTGGGACGGACGATGATCTCGCCCGCGTTAACGCATTTGATGTCGGGGGGGGAAGCGGACAAGATCAGATTCTTCGGCGTCGCGAAGGGCGGCTGCGGGCTTTATATTGACGGCGAATAGGCATCCATGCGGGTGGAAGCAGGAAGGGTGTTTCTTCTTTCGGCGCGGCGTTTCTTCATCCTTGCCGGCGGTCCGGCGGGTGCCTCGGTGGATGCGGCCGGCGTGTCCACTCTTCCTAGTCTCCTTCCTCCTCCGCCGCCAGCCGCTGCTCGTCCAGATCCAGGGCGCGCTGAAGCCGCTGCATGACGTCATCGCTGATTGCCGATGCATCGCGCAGACTTACCACGGTCTTTCGCTCTGCGTTCACGATCTCATGGCGCAGGCGCCGGTAGATCGTGGCTCGCTCTTCATACTTTTTGTTGGCACTCCCCGAGGTGCGCGCCTCGAATCGCTGTGTTCGGTTCGTGATATGCTCACGCAGGTCAGCCACGATCTCGTCCGGCAGGTCTTCTGTCTCCGCCATTTGGTTAAGCCGGGCCAGGCCGGCCTGTGACGCCTGGAGCCGCGCATCCGTTTCCTCACGCCCCACATCACCGTCCTCTTTTAGATTCAAACGCTTGATGAGCGCGGGCAAGCTCAATCCCTGGACGACCAGGGTGGACAAGATTACGGAAAAAGTCAAGAAAATGAGCATCTCCCGCTGCGGGAACGCCTTCCCGCCCTGAGTGACTAGGGGAATGGCAAGGGCGGCGGCCAGGGAGATGCCGCCACGAATTCCCGTCCATGCCGTGATTATTGTCTCCTGCCAAGGCGGAAAGGCGCTTCGGGCCTGGCCCCGGCGACTGAAAAGGCGCGGCAGGTAACTCGCCGGAACGACCCAGAGAATGCGTGCCAGAATCACGCAAAGGCTGAGAAGAGCCGCTTCCGTGACAAGCGTCGTCCAGGAGTGTCCGGCAAGTCGGTCTAGAATGGAGCGAAGCTGCAACCCAAGCAGGATAAAGAGCAGGCTGTTGAGCAGAAAATCAATCATCCGCCACATCACCCCGCTTTGCAGGCGTGTTGCCGAGGTGATAAAGCGCGGCCCTTGACGGCCCAAATACAGCCCCGTCGCCACGACCGCCAGGACCCCGGAAACATGGACTGTTTCTGCCGGAAGATAGGCCACAAAGGGCGTCAGCAGCGAGATCGTGTTCTCGATCAGCGGGTCCGGCGCCAGTCGGCGACGAATCCAGCCAATGCCGGCCCCCACGGTAAGGCCGATCCCAACTCCGCCGACACTTGCGAGAACGAAGTCAAAGCCGCCGGACAGCCAGGAAAACGCGCCGGTCACCACGGCAGCCGTTGCCAGGCGGTACAAGACCAGCGATACAGCGTCGTTGAGCAGGCTTTCCCCTTCGATGATGACCAGAAGTCTTTGCGGTATCGGGAGCCGCTCCGCGACCGCCGACACCGCCACCTCATCGGTCGGGGCGATAATGGCCCCCAGGACAAATGCCGCCGCCCAGGGCAAGCCCGGAACGATGGCATGTGCGGTGACCGCGACAAGGAGGGTCGTCATGGCGACCAGGCCGATGGACAGCATTCCGATCGGTCGCAGGTTGGCCCGGAATTCCCGCCATGAAAGCGTCAGCGACTCGGAATACAGGAGTGGAGGCAGAAAGACCAGCAGCACCAGATCCGGGGGCATCGCGATATGGGGCAGACCGGGCACGAACCCCAGCGCCAAACCACCCAGCACCAAGGGGATGGGATAAGGAACGTTCAAGCGCCGTGCCAGCATGACCAGCACGACGACGACGACCAGCAGCAGGACAATGGTTTCGACTTCGCGCAAATCTTCTCCGCTAGGGGACCAGGACGATTTTGCCGCGTGCCCCGGACGCCATGACAGCCTCGTGGGCGCGAGGCGCGTCGGCCAGGGGGATTTCCTGCGCGATGACTGGGGCCAGTGTGCCGTTCGCCAGCCCCGCGCCGAGGGCGGCGTGGAGTCGGGCCGTCTCGGCTTCGGTCGCATTGCCGAGGCTCATGCCCAGGATTGACAAGCTCTCCGTCATCATCAAGCGCGGGTTTATCTCGATCGGACCCCGGCTGCCGATGACCACGACTCGGCCCCCCTGCGCCAGGAACCCCAAGTCTTTGGCGAGGTTGACGTTCGCCAGCATCTCCAGAATGATGGCCACGCCCTTGCCACCGGTGAGCGCCCTGATCTCGTCCCCATAGCCTTCCTGGGTGTGGTCGAGGACGTGCTGGGCGCCCTGATCGGCGACGAGCCGCCGGCCTGCCTCGGTCCCCGCCGTCCCGATGATCATTAGCCCCGCCGCCCGCGCGATCTGCACGGCGGCGATCCCGACGCCGCCGCTCGCGCCGTGGACAAGCAGGGCCTCGCCCGGCAGTGCCCTGGCCCGGTTGAACAGGCCATAAAAGGCGGTGTAGTAGGGGACATATACAGCCGCGCCCTGCGCGAACGACAGCCGGGCGGGCAGGGGCCGCACCTGCGCGGCAGTGCAAAGTGCCTTCTCGGCATAGGCTCCCGTGATGGTCCCCGCCAAATACACGCGGTCACCGATGACGGCCGTGACGCCCTCCCCGACCGCCTCCACCGTCCCCGCCGCGTCCGAGCCGGGCGTGTAGGGGAGGGGACGCTTGCCGTAGCCGCCGGACCGGATATAGGTGTCCACGGGGTTGACGCCGACGGCCCGCACGGCCACCAAGACCTGCCCCGGTCCGGGCTGCAGGTCGGCGGCCTCTTCCAAGCGCAGTTTTTCCGGCCCGCCGAACTCATGTACGCGGATAGCTCGCATTAGGTTAGACCTCCATCTCGTCAATATAGCACCAGCGCCAGTCCTCGCCGGGCTGGAACGACCGCATGATCGCGTGCTGAGTGCCGTGGAAGTGTTTGGTCGCGTGCTTGTTTTTGGACGAGTCACAGCAGCCGACGTGGCCGCATTCCAGGCAGAGTCTCAGATCCACCCAGGCATCACCCGACGCCAAGCATTCCTCGCAGCCGCTAGGCGTTCGGGGCGCTACGTCCCTAATTTGGTCGAGATGATCGCATTTTGCAGCCATTATCAATTCCCCTTAAACCAGATGATCTTGCCGATGCTTCTGTGTCCGTCCGTGTTTATTGTACCTTATCTCCATCGCCCCATCAAGAATCTCACCCTGCGCCAGCATGGCCTCGGCCCCACCAGTATCGCCGGCTTTGCCGCCATGTGTGTCTCCCGCGCGGAACCCGGCCCGTTGCGCTTCTGTTATTGGTCTCATGAACACCCGCCGCATCGAACCCGCTCCCGGCCAGGAATCGGTCTGGGACTACCCGCGCCCGCCGCGCTTGGAAGACACCGACAAGCACGTCCAAGTGATCTTCAATGGCGTGGTCATCGCCGACACGCGCCGCGCCAAGCGCGTCCTGGAAACCAGCCACCCGCCGGTCTACTACCTGCCGCCCGAAGACGT
>JANOOM010000199.1:0-8671 GCA_031421335.1 Armatimonadota bacterium | reverse complement strand
GCCGGAGATGGTAGAGTGACACAGTGTAAGGGGCGGTAGAGAGATACGCGGGCGGTTGAAACCGCGCCAACGAAGGCACAAAACCTGCCTTCGCAGGTTAAGATTCGGACTCTGATCTGAGTCCGCGCAGGCGGACTTTGTGATTTTGTTGGCGCGGTTTCAACCGCCCGCGTATTTCTCTCTACAGCCCCTTACACTGTGTCACTCTACCATCTCCGGCGGCATCGTCACGCCCCAGCCCGGCCCCGCGCCCTCGCCCACGACAAGATCCTCGCCCTCCACTGTGAACCCGCCCGACAAACCCGGCACCGGGCGCAGCAGGCGATGTGAGTCCAGGTCCAAGTAATCGAAGGCGCCGGTCCCGGCCGCGATCTGGGCGGCGGCGGCGATTCCCAGGCCCGTTTCCAGCATGCAGCCCAGCATCAGCTTCTTGCCCGAAGCCCGGCACAGCGCGATGATCTCCAGAGCGCCCCCGATCCCCGACTTCATCAGCTTGACGTTGATGCCGTCCACGGCATCCTCGCGCAGCAGGCGCAGGACCTCGGGGACGGTGCGGGCGGCTTCATCGGCGAAGACCGGCAAGCCGGCCCGCTCGTGGACGTATTTCAGGCCGGCAACGTCGGAAGCCGCAACGGGCTGTTCCAACAGGTCCACGGTCGCACCCGTCGCCAGCAGGGCGCGGGCGAACACGACCGCTGCGTCGGGCGCGAACGCCTGGTTAGCGTCTATCCGCAGACGGACGCCGGGAATGGCCCGAACGATGGCCGCGATGCGGGCGAGGTCTGCCTCGTGTCCTTCCGGGTCGCCCACCTTGATCTTGAGTGACCGAAACCCGTCCGCCCAGGCGGCACGGGCCAGTGCCCCAGCCTCATCCAAAGAAACCAGTGGAATCGTCAGGTCCGTCGTGACGCGCGTTTCAGCGCCGCCGAAACACTGCCAGAGGGGCAGGCGCCAGCATCGCGCCCAGGCGTCGAACAGTGCCATTTCCAGCCCCGCCCGCGCGGCGGGCGCCTCATGCAGTAGATCATCGGCCAATGTGAGCAGCGGCTGGAGCCGGTCCACGGCCAGCCCCTCGAAGCGTGGGCCGATCGCCGCCAGGGCCTCCCCCACCGACTCGACGCTCTCGCCGGTCACATAGCCGACTGGGCAGCTCGCCCCGTCCCCACCGTCGCCCTGCTCCGTCTCGATCCGGACGCGGACGTTCCGGGCCTCATGCGCGCTGCGCGCGGCGATGACGAATGGCGCGACCAAGGGCAGCGTCCAGGGGCGGGCGCGAACGGAAACGATACGCATGGCTCATTGTACCGCACTTCCGGCGGGCGCGCAAGCGAAAGGGGCCGCGGGAGAAAGGTTTGCCTCGCCTCCCTGCCGGGTAGATTCCACCATTGGATGTTCCCAAACAACGACCAAAGGAGAATCGATCAAATGGCACACCTATACGCTTCATTCGCGGACGCCTCGCTGGCAGAGAAGGCAGCGGGCGCCCTGCTCGACTACGGAGTCCACCAGGAAGACATCAGCCTAGTCGCGCACGATGCCTACGGCCAGACACGCGAGTCGGCTTATGACACTCAGGCCGGGGCCGCGCTGGGGGCGGGCTACGGTGTGGCCGGGGACGCCCAGTACGGCACGACCACTTCGACGGCGGCCGGCGTCGGGCGCGGGGCGAGTAACGTCGGCGACAGCGCGGTGGACGCCACCAAGTCCGTCGGCGACCGGCTGGCGCAGGTCGGCGACAAGGTGGCCGGGTCCGTCTCCGGCGCTTTCGGCGCGGAAGGAGCGGCGGCCGGATATGATGCGGCGGCAGCGGAGCGCAGCGGCAGCGCCGAGGTCCGGACGGGAATGGCCGGCAACGAGGCGGGTATCCACGGCAGTGCGGCCTCGGCGGGCAGTGCCGACACCTACGGCAGCCCAATGGCGACCGGCACCGCGACCGGCATGGCCGGCGACTTGAACCCGATGGACCAGGGTGGCCCCGACTCGGCGGTCAGCCAGGGCGATACGGCCACGGCGGCCAAGCGCGGCATCAGCACCACGACCCCCGAAGACGCTGGCGAAGGTGCGGTCAAGGGCACTGGCATCGGCCTGGGCGTCGGCATCCTCGCCAGCCTCGCCGCCCTGACCATTCCCGGCATTGGCCTCGTCCTCGGTGGTGGCGCCCTGGCGGCGGCCCTGGGCGCGACTGCCTTGACGGCGGGCGCGGGTGCGATCGCGGGCGGCGCGACGGGCTTCCTGAAGGACCAAGGCGTGCCGCACGAGGCGGCCGATCGCTACCACGGCATGGTGGCCGGCGGCGGCGCTGTCCTGTCCATCAACATCCCCTCGGGCGATGTGGACCAGGCGACGGCCGAGGCCATCCTGTCCAAGTACGGCGCGGCGGATGTGAACGCTTATTAGAACGTCCGAAAATCCTTCTGCAAAACTCCTTGACAAGCAGAAGGAGACGTGTTAGAATAGGGGGCGTGGAGAAATCTACGCCCCCTTTTGCGCCTTCAACATACGACTCAGACAACAAGATAACGCGAGATCGAGGTAAATTTATGCCCGCCGGGCCTTTGATTGGGATTGACATTGGTTCGCAGCAGATCAAAATCGCCGAGCTGCGCCCCGGCAAGACCGGGCTGACCATCACCGGCCTGGGCATCGGGCCGACTCCGGTCGGCATCGTCCAGAACAGCATTATCACCGACCCTGCCGCCATGGGCAAAGCCATCAAGGACCTCATGCGCGAGAGCGGCATCAGCGTCAAACGTGCCGTCGGCTGCATCACCGGCCAGAACGCCATCGTTATCCGCATCATCGAAGTCCCGCGCATGACCGACGCCGAGCTGAAGGAGACCATGAAGTGGGAAGTCGAACGCCACGTCCCCTTCGCCCCCTCCGAGACCGTGCTGGACTACCAGCCCCTCGTCCCGCGCACGCCCGAAGCCGCCAGCGGCCCCAACATGGAGGTCCTGCTCGCCGTCGCCCAGCAGGACGCCGTCGCGAACTACATTGATACCCTGTTTGCCGCTGGGCTGGACCCCGTCGCCATTGACATCGAGCCGCTCGCGATCTCGCGGGCCCTTCTGGACCTCCAAGAGGGCCGGCCCATCGCCCGGCCCCAGGCCGCACTCGGCGCGCCGGCCTTCGCCGACACTGAGGCGGACGAGACAGTCGCCATCGTCAACATCGGGGCGGCCAACACCGATATCGCCATCTTCCAGGGCGGCCAGCTCACCTTCCCGCGCTCCCTGCCCCTGGCCGGCGACAGCTTGACGCGCGCCATTGCCGAGGCCATGCAGTACACTCTGGAGCAGGCCGAGCGCGTCAAGCGTGACTACGCCGTCGTCCAACTCGACCGCATGGCCGTCTACACCGGCACCGCCTACGAAGAGGGTTATGAGGCGCCGCAGTTCCAGGATGAAGACAACCTCGGCTTCAGCGACGACGGCAGCAACCCCTTCGACCTGAACGTGCAGAGTGCCGACTTCGGCAACGCCTTCCGCACCGACACCGACGCGCCCCTGGGCGGCACCGCCTTTGGCGAAGCAGCCGCCTATGACGACGGCACCCCGACCCAGCCTGTCGAGCGCCGCACACTTAACCTGGCCCGGCCCGCGCCCACCGACACCCCGCACGCCTTCGTGCCCCCCACCGACGACATCGGCTTCGGCATGGCGGGCGGGGCCGGCGGCCTGGGCGGCGGTCCCGACGATTCCAAGCTGCGTGACGACATCTTCGAAGCCATCGCGCCCGTCCTTGGGGAACTCGCCTCCGAGATCCGTCGCTCCCTGGACTACTACCGCAGCCGGGGCGCGCAGGTTTCCATAGATCGCGTCCTGCTCACCGGCGGCAGTGCGGGCCTGACCAACCTCGCCGCCTTCCTCCAGAACGAGCTGCAAGCGCCGGTCGCCGTGGCGAGCGCGCTCTCCGCCCTGCCGGTCACCTCCAAGCACTTCGACCCGTCCTACCTGCCGACCATCGGCCCCGCCTTCACTGTCGCCGTTGGCCTCGCCGCCCGCGACGTCGTCTTCGGCGCCAACCCGCTGCCCAAGAAGCCCAAGCCGACCAAGGCGTCCGCCGCCCCGAGCGTGCCGACCGCGGCCGCCTCCTAGAGAGTTTAAGCGTGTCCAAGAGACACACCCGGCCCGAGAAACACACCCAGAGATCACAATGCTCCGAATCAACCTCCTGCCCTCCTATGTGACCCAGAGGCGCTTTACCAAGCGCCTTCTGCCCTTCGTCGTCCTCGGCGTCGCCCTCAGCGTCGTCCTGCCGCTGCTGCTGTTCGGCACCATGAAGGTACACTTGAATGAGCTGACCCAGGCGGCCGAGACGGCTGAAGCGCAGAAGACCGCGAACGACGCCCTGGTCACACAGGCCGCCAGCACGAGGGCACTGGTGAAGCCGCTTCGAGACAAGATTGACTTCGTCAAGGCGGTCCACACTTACATCCGTGACCAGGCCATCACTGTCAATACCATCGCCGAGAAAAGCCCGGACCCTCACAGCAGCAGCGGTTTCATCTACAGCAGCTTGAACCCCGGACCGGGCTACTCGACCGTCGTCATCAAGGCGTCGTCGCCCAGCGTCGAGCAGGTCGGGCGCTACCTCACGGCCATGTACGCGCAGAAGGCCTTCAGCTCGGTCTCGGTGGACAAGATTCCGGGCTATCCCGACAACGTCCAGCACCGCTGGTATCTCGGCAAGACCATGGTGTTCGCCGACGGCGCAGCGGCCTCCACCGGCGGTGGTGGCGGCGGCTATCCCGGTGGTGGCGGCGGTGGTGGCGGCTATCCCGGCGGTGGGGGGGGGGGCGGTTATCCCGGTGGTGGGGGCGGTGGCGGCGGCAGCAGCGTGAGCACCGGCCCGCCCGGATTCAACGCTGCGAACTTGGGGCCGAACGGCCCCGGTAATGTGCCCCCCGGCGTCGGTCCCCCGCCGCCGGAGCTGACCGGCGGCCTCCCCGCGACGACGGGTGGCGGCGGCGGCTATCCGGGCGGTTCCGGCGGCGGCTACCCCGGTGGCGCGGGCGGACAGGCCGGCGGCTACAGCGTAAACTTCCAGCGCATCGCTCTGGCGGGCCTCAGCCCCTTCGCCACCTCCGAAGCGACGGCGCGCATTCTGAAAAATCGGCTGCGCCAGGTGCGCCGTGTGACCCTTGCTAAAGCTTTTGACCTCACCGTTACTGTTACCGTGGCCCCGCCCTTCGCCCCGCTGACGGCCCCGACTCCGCCCGGCTCGGCCCCGGCGGCGGCGCCCGGCGGTGGTGGCTTCCCTGGCGCGGGTGGCTACCCCGGCGCGGGTGGCTACCCCGGCGGTGGTGGCTACCCCGGTGGCGGCGGCGGTTATCCCGGCGCGGCGTCAGGCTAAGAGGCTCAAGGAAAAACCATGAAAACAGCACGCCTCAGTCCCGTCATCGTCGGCGTCGTCGGCACCGTCGTCGCCCTGCTCGCGATCGGCCTGATCGTCTTCCTTCTGATCAAGCCGACACAGGACAACATCGCGATCCAGCAGGCACGGCTGGACCTCAATGCGCCCGGCTCGGACCCTGCGAGCCGCCAGCAGGGGCTGGACTTGAACAAAAAGAGTGGCCAAACCGACCTGAAGAAGGCGAAGGTCGAGGTCCAGACGACCAAGATCCAGTGGACACAGGTGGAAGCCGCCTTCATGCCGCCGCTGGATGTAAGTGACCGGAGCAGAGCCTACCGACAGCTCACCTATGAGCTGACGCACGCGCTCGGGCCAGACCTCCAGCGGCAGCTTCTCATGGGCGGCATCACCTCGACCACGCGGTTCGCACTGCCCACGCCGCCGCTCAGTCCGAACGACCCCATGATCCGAAGTGGGGTGCTGATCATCCCGCTCGGCGCGGTCTCGGTGAACGGCGACTTCCGGCGTATCCTGGCGAACTTCTACGACTGGCAGTATGCCAACCGCCTGGTGATGGTGGATGGGCTGTCCTTGAACGGCAATAGCCCATACATGCAGGGGAGCTACAACGCGACTTTGTTCATCTTCCCGCAGAACGACGACAAGCTGGCCGTACCTGTCAGCAAGGCCGGCGGCGCGGCTCCCGCCGGCGGCGCGGCGGGCGGCGGCTTCCCCGGTGCGGGCGGTTATCCCGGCGGTGGCTTCCCCGGTGCGGGCGGTTATCCCGGCGGGGGCGGCGGGGGCGGCTACCCCGGCGGTTATCCTGGTGGCCATTAAAGCCTGCCGGCGGGCACAAAGGATCTCGATGATTTTGCGTTGAAGGCTTTACGGTTGGGGACACTCCAAATGGATAACACTCACCGAAAGCGAGGGAATTGTTCGCATGGACTGGCTCAAAGATAAGAAAAACCTGCCGATCGTCGTAGTGCTGGCGGTCATCGTGTTCGCGGCGGCGGGCGGTCTGATCGCCCTCGAACTGGGCGCGTTCAGCGGAAGCGGCGCGACACCCACTCCTTCCGTCGCCGGCGGCTATCCGGGCGGCTACCCCGGCGGCTATCCTGGCGCCGGCAGCCCTCTAGGCACCAGCAGTTCTCCAGGCGCCGGCAGCTATCCGGGCGGCTACCCCGGCGCTCCGACTGCCGGGCGGCCCACCCGCGCCATTGCGCCGGGCGCTATGCCGGTCGGCACGGCGATGGGTCTGGCGGCTTCCGCCCCCACCGCAAAGCCGACCGTCCTTAACCCGATGCTCGGGACGGACCCCTTTGCCCTGCCCAATGCACACAAGAAGCTCGCTGGTTTGAACGGTGTGAAAGTCGCTGCCCTTCCATTACGCGACACTCTGCCACCCCTCAATCTGTTCACGCTGCGCCCTCCCCGTCCCTCGATTTCCAGCACCCTCCATCTCCCGAGCGGGGATGAGCAGCTCTTGG
Source organism: Armatimonadota bacterium (assembly GCA_031421335.1). GTDB lineage: Bacteria > Armatimonadota > Armatimonadia > Armatimonadales > Capsulimonadaceae > JANXMY01. The sequence goes on along the minus strand of JANOOM010000199.1, from coordinate 1,826 downwards.
CGAGCACGCGCGTGTCCGGCATCGTGACCGCCGCCGATGGCGTCTTCGCCGTCATCGAGGTTAATGGCGTCCCCCAGACCGTTCGGCCGGGCGATCCCCTGAACGGGGTCAGCGGCAGCAAGGTCGCTTCCATTCAGTCTTCCGGCGTCACCCTGCACACGCAGGATGGCAGCACGATCACCGTGCCCCTGTCCAATGGCCCGCCGCAGCAGAATCAGCCGGGCGGCTTCGGCGGTGGCTATCCAGGCGGCTTCGGCGGTGGCTACCCCGGCGGCGGTGGCTATCCGGGTGGCTTCGGCGGTGGCTACCCCGGCGGCGGTTTCGGCGGCGGTGGCTATCCGGGCGGCGGTGGCGGTGGTGGGTATCCCGGCGGTGGCGGTGGCGGCGGCGGCTATCCCGGTGGCGGTGGTGGTGGCGGGTATCCCGGCGGCGGTGGCGGCTTCCCCGGCGGCTTCGACGGCGGGTAGACCAAGCGAGGAGAACGGTGCCATGAATAAAACTCTTTTTTCGCTGCTCATCCCCGCTTTTCTTGTCGGCGCCGGCCTTGCGGCGCGGGCGCAGACGGTGGCAGAGTCCAAGACGGTCACGCTGAACGTCTCACAGGTCTCCGTGCAGGCCGCTCTAAAGGCGCTGTTCGCGGGCGCGGGCGTCAAAAACTTTGTCATAGACCCGGATGTCCCCGCTGGAGTCGGCGTGGGCATCCTGAGCTTCAACGGCGTACCGTTCTCGGTCGCGCTGTCTCAGGTTCTGTCTTCCACGAACCCGCCCCTCGTCTCTGAACTGCGCGACGGCGTCTACCACATCCGGACGCAGTCCTCTTCGCCGACGGAGTCGGAAGCGCGACTGGCCCAACTGACCCAAGCGCAGGATGCCGGACAAACTGCCTTCTACAAGATCGGCATTAAGCACTATGATGCCGGTGTCATCGTGGACGCCATGACCCGGCAGGGAGGCATTATACTCCTGCCGCCGAACTTCGTGATCCCAGCGAATGCCGCTGCGCCCGGCGCGCTGGCCCCGCCCACTGCGACGATGCTCGGATCGCAGCGCCCCCAATCTCTGGTGGCCCCGACCGGCGTCGCGCCTGGCTTGATGGCGGCGAATGTGCTGCCGCCGGGCGTCAAAAGAATCTTCATCCTTGAAAGCGACAATTCCCTGGTAATTGAAGCCACACCCCAAGGCTATGATAACCTCACCGGCGAGCGCCTTCTCGCCGGTGGCTACACGCAGGTCTACTGAAATTTAAAGACGGAAGAAAGATAAACCCCATGAAAATCCGATGCTCCAAAACCCATGCGGCTTTCGCACTGGGCGCGCTGACCCTCCTCGGCGGCGCATTTCTGGCCACGCCTGCGCGGGCGCAGGACGCCGGTGCCGACAAGCCCATCGTCCTGAACCTGAACAATGTTGACATCAAAACGGCCCTGCGGCTGCTGTTCAAGAGTGCTGGCATCACGAATTACACCATCGCGGACAACGTCCAGGGCTATGCCAACATCAACACCGGCGCGGGAGTCCCCTTCACGGTCGCCCTGGGCCAGTTGCTGAACTCCGTCAACTCGGCGTTCACCGTTGACAATGGCAGCTACAACGTCGCCATCAAGCGGCCCACGCCACCCCCCGCTGCGGTCGTCATCCCAGGCCCGAACGCGACCACGGTCGTGCCGGGCGAAACCAACGCGGCCAGCACGGCAGACCAGCCCAAGCGCTTCTACCCGATCCCAATCAACAAGTACGATGCCTACTACATCGCGCTGCTGCTCGGCTCGCAGGGCATCGTCCGGGTTGGCGTCAATGAGGTCATCCCCGCGGCCCAGGCCGGCGGC